>CAKZQH010000048.1 GCA_937139565.1 uncultured Nitrospiraceae bacterium
TCGCAATGCCCCCCTCGTTGTCACTGCGAGCCTCTCGATGAGGCGAAGCAGTCTCTAAGGCCTCCGAAGGAATGAGATTGCTTCGTCGCTTGCGCTCCTCACAATGACAAAAAAATGACTCGCAATATACCCCTCCGCTGTCACTGCGAGGGGCTCGATGCCCCGAAGCAGTCTCTGACACCTCCGTGTCGTCACTGCGAGGTGTTGTGTATTAAGTAATTTCGTCTTTTAAGATCCAATCATCATCAGAAACTACATAATCTTATCGTGAAGCTTGAAGTGAAAAATAGTAATCAGGAGAACGGACTATTTAATACACAAAATTTCCGTGTATTTCCCTTTTATGAGCAAGAATAAACTTTTTTTGAAAGGCTTATCACTTTGACAAAAGTTACACTTTACATTTTTGCTATTGACTTTGATATAATTGATAACCTCTATAACAAAAGAGATAAAACATATGATAGAAGATGAATTCAAATCTAAACAGACCTTTGTTCACTATCTTCTTGAGAAGGAAATAATCTCAAAGCAACAACTCATTGATGCAAAGGCGCTGCAAAAAATTGAAGGTATCAAGCTAAATTCTGCTATAGTTAAACTTGGTTACATTACAGAAGAGGAATTGATTAAGGCTATGAGTGAATTTTATGGCTATCCTATTTTTGATAAAGAAAATCTAAAATTTGACCAATCATTGATAAAGCTAATTCCTGAAGACATAATAAAAAAATGTAAATTTTTGCCTGTATCAAAAACAGGTAATACGATAAATTTAGCAATTTCGGATCCATCCGATGAGATTACTTTGCAACAGGCTAAGTTTTTTCTCAGTGGATTTAAGATCAATTTTTTAATTGCCAAGGAAAATGATATCAAAAAAATTATCAGTACCATATTCGGTGAAAATCTTACTAATGAAGAGCAAAAAATAGAGACTGTAGAAGATTTAGTCCAAAGCGCAGTCCAAGAAGATAGAACCTTGATAGAAGAGGATACTGACAAAATTTTAATTGACGCTCCGATCATAAGGCTTGCTAATCAGATAATTTTGAATGCTATTGCAAAAGGTGCAAGTGATATCCATATCGAGCCCTTTGAAGATAATGTTTATGTTAGATACAGACTGGATGGTGTATTGCATGATGTTTTAACGCTTCCTGTGAGAATTAAGAATGCAATAATTACAAGATTTAAAATAATGGCAAATATTGACATCTCTGAAAGAAGACTGCCTCAGGATGGAAGGATCAAGCTCAAGACGGGAAAGAAAGAAGTGGACTTCAGGGTTTCTACATTACCTTCGATTTTTGGAGAAAAAATTGTTTTGAGAATTTTAGAAAAAGGCTCCTTACAACTTGATCTAAGCAAACTCGGTTTTGAAGAGATATCTTTAAAGTTCTTTCTGGAGGCTTTAAAAAAACCCTATGGAATGATTCTTGTTACAGGACCTACAGGTTCTGGAAAAACCACAACCCTCTACTCTGCACTCCTCACATTAAGAAAACCTGAGGTAAACATTTTAACTGTTGAAGATCCAGTAGAATACACGCTTCATAGAATTACACAAGTGCAGGTTCAAGAAGAGATCGGTAGGACCTTTGCATATATTTTAAGGTCATTCCTTCGTCAGGATCCAGATATAATCCTCGTTGGAGAGATAAGAGACTTTGAAACCGCGGAGATTGCTGTAAAAGCAGCTCTTACAGGACATCTTGTCTTAAGCACCTTACATACCAATGATGCGGCAAGCACAATTACTCGCCTTATAAACATGGGAATAGAGCCTTTCTTAATTGCTTCATCGGTCGTTCTCATTGCTGCTCAAAGACTTGTAAGAAAATTATGCTTAAAATGTAAGCGAGAACATGATATATCAAAAGAGACATTACTGGAACTCGGATTTCCTCACCAGGAAATAGAAGGTCTAAAAATATATCAAGCAGTTGGTTGTGATGAGTGCAATGGTACAGGCTATAAAGGTAGAACTGCTCTGTATGAGGTGATGCCAATAAGGGAAGAAATCAGAGAACTAATTCTTACAGGAGCCTCTGCCCAAGAGATAAAGAAAAAAGCCATAAGTTTAGGCATGCTTACTCTCAAGCAATCAGGTATTAGAAAGGTTATGGAAGGTATAACTAGTATTGAGGAGGTTTTAAGAGTGGCAGGAGAGGATTAATGGATAAGATAGAGGTCATATTAGGTGAAGCAGGAAGAATAGTTCGCACACTTAATCTTCAAGAGTTAACAGAATCTTTTTCAAATATGGTAAAAAAGATGACCTCTGCAGACTATTGCAGGATTCTTTTAATTGGAAAAGAAAATGATAAACTCTATACTTTCTCATCTCAAGATGGAATAGAAGAACCGATTCAGATTACTGAACTTCATAAAGATGTGATAATTACGGCTAAGCAAATAATTAAAGAAAATGTAAAAATCTTTATTAACCAGGAAGAACATATAGTGAAAACTCTTCTTTTAATGCCTATTTTTGACTCGTCTAATAAAATAATAGCCCTATTAGAAGCTTCAAATAAAGAATTTGATTTCGGCGAAAATGAACAATGGTTAATCAGTAGAATTGGAGAATTTGCAGGACTTGCAATCGAATCAAAGCTTCATTGCAGACAAATCTTTGAAAATCAGAAGAAAGCTCTGCTTAAACTTGCCAAAATAATGGAGTATAAAAGTGGCGAAACTTCTAATCATCAACTTAGAGTAAGTCTTCTTGCAGATTTGATTGCAAAGGAGCTTAATATCCCAGAGGATCAAAGGGAAATACTAAAAATCGCAGCTCTATTTCGCGAAATAGGGAAGATAGGAATACCTGACAGTATTATAAACAAAACAGGTGAACTTGATCCTGAAGAATGGGAAATTATGAAAAGGCATCCTATAATTGGTTATGAAATTCTTTATGATGAGGAAAATGAGATTTTAAAAATGGCAGCTATTATTGCCCTTGAGCATCATGAAAGATGGGATGGAAGAGGATATCCTTTTGGTAAAAAAGAAGAAGAAATATCCCTTTGGGGAAGAATTGTCTCACTTATTGACAACTTTGAGTCCCTTACAAGCGAAAGAGTATTTAGAGATGCCTGGAGTATTGAGGAAACCATTCAATACATCATCGCAATGAAGGGAAAGGCCTTTGATCCTAATCTTGTAGATATTTTCATGAAGAACATTGATAAAGTAATAGAGATCAAGAAAAAGTATCCAGATTAACACAAAAAAGTTAATGGTTAGAGTTTGCTTTTTTGTCAATTATGAGGGAACAATAGCTTTTTATTGAGATTATTTTGATAACTTCGACCTTATGCTGATTATGGCCATCAACACCCTTGAAGTGATGATAATGAAGTAATTAAGAGAAGCACAAGCGACGAAGCAGCCTCGCCTTTCTCCTTTCTGTCATTCCGAGCGTCAGCGAAGCAATCTCATCGTTAAAACGTCTGCAGAGACTGCCACGGCCACTTCGTGGCCTCGCAGTGACGACAAGGACGTCTGCAGAGACTGCTTCGGGACATCGAGTCCCTCGCAGTGACGACGGAGGGGTATATTGCGAATCCTTTTATTGTCATTGCGAGGAGCGCAAGCGACGAAGCAATCTCCCACATCGTCATTGCGAGCGCAGCGAAGCAATCTCGTCTTTCCACCTACTTGGACGAAACGAGATTCCTCACTCCGTTCGGAATGACAGTAGAGGAGAAGTCATTGCGAGCGTCAGCGAAGGGATCTCGTCGTTGCCTTTTCGCAGGCTTTACTTAGAGACTGCTTCGCCTCATCGAGAGGCTCGCAGTGACAAAGGGATAGGTGTCAGAGTCTGCTGTGGGCCATCGAGGCCCTCGCAGTGACGACGGAGGGGTATATTGCGAATCCTTTTATTGTCATTGCGAGGAGCGGGATTCCTCACTACGTTCGGAACAGGCTCCGCAATCTCGTCTTTCCTCTCTCGCAGTGACGGATTGAGTGGAGACAACATCGGGACATGAACTGTCTTTCTTTTGTTGATCGTGATGCCCTTCACAGAAGGAAATATGCAGAATGCAAAGAGAGGTGAAAACAGGTTAACCCGTGATTCTCCAAGCTTGCTTTAATTACTTTCAGAGCGACAAAGAAGGTAGAAGTCAAGATGCGATCCAAATTTCCCGCATTTTCAAAAGAGACTCTCCCTCTCCTTAAAAACACTCAGGACTCGCATGGCTACTGGGATGAGTTGGTTTGATATGTAGTATTCAATGTCGATTTTCGACATCTCTGCAAGTTCCACTGGATAGGCTCTTTCGCTTATGGAGCCAGAGCCCTTTAGGATAAGATAGCCAATCACACTTCCCTCACCTACCGAAATTCCCTTCTCTATGAGCCTTTTTGCTGCCATCACATGGGGAGAGATAAGCTTATATTCATCCACTGGCTTTGAGAGCTGTTCATAAACCACAAGTTCCCGGAAATCAAAATCTCCTTCTCTTAATCTCTTAATTCTCTCTTCCATATAATCAAACGCACCCTGAATGTTCTCATCGATGAGGCATAGCCTTAAAATCTCCTGCTGAGTTTGTCTTGCATATTTAGAGAGATCTCTTCTTACAATCTCAAGCCCTCTGATTTTCAACTTGCCCTTTTCATCTAACAGTGCATATCTTTTCTTTGCTGTTCCTCCCTTTTCCCTCGGAACAAAAAGTCCTTTTTGGTAGAAGTCCTCAAGATCAAGCCTCATGAGTCCTGGTAAGTAATCGTTTATCTCTCGGATAAAATCCATCACCTGAGCCTTCTCTCCTGAATACTTAAGAAAAGCTGAATCTGTATCAGCATATATGACATGAAGACCTCTCTCCTCTGCCCTCTTCAGCACCTCTGTTATCCAGAATCTACCGAAGGCAGCAATGGACTCGGCACATTCCTTTGAATACCACCTACTACCTGGATAGCCAAAATATCCGTAGGAGGCATTGATGATGGTCTTAAGAGCTCTCTGTTTTGTATCCAATGCAATGTATTCCCTGGATTCTTTGTTCATTCCTTTGAGCTCACTTTTGAGGGCAAGTCTCAACTTGAGTAGTTCTTCAACAGCCTCTGATTCAAAACCTCTTCTCTCCTTACAGAACCAGTAATCTAAGCGGGGTACCCTGTATCCCTTATCCTTACAGCAGGCGCAATTAATCGTCTCAACTGAAACATTGTAGGTTGCAATTATTGATGGATAGAGAGATGCAAAATCTACGACAGCAATCTTCCGATGAATGCCAGCCTCAGGCTCCTTGACAAAGCCACCTTCATAGGTTACCTGCTGTCTACTCTTGATCTCCTCAAACTTGGGTTGATTAGGGATTACTCTGTTTTGCTCTTTGGCTTTTCTTATGTAATACCACTCCACAAGCTGACTGTAAGGCATCCTGGATGTATCAAAAAGCGATTGACCTGCGATCTTCGTAAGCTCATCGAGCTCCGGAAGTAGCATCTCAGTGAGTCTGTACACAAGTTCACTGTCCTTTAGACAGTATCTTGCTAACTTATCGATCTCCTTTCCTTTATCCCAGGCCATAAGGATATCTTCATAATCCATATCTATCTTTGTATCCTCAAGAAGCTCATCTGCCACATTTTTCAGGGTAAGTTGTTCACTCTGAAGCATTGGAGAGAGAATATTGAAGACAAAATTAAAGATATCAATATGGACTCGACCAATGAGACGAGCGGTGGTAAAACGAGCTCTTTTAGAGAGCGTGATTCCCGAGTTATCCCTGGATAGTGAGTTTATATTAACCTTTAGCTTTTTTGCCCTCTCCCTAAGGATTGGCATATCGTAAAGATCCGTGTTGTAACCAGCGATAATGTCAGGGTCGTAATCGTTTACGATACTTATAAAGCTTTCGATGAGCGATTTTTCGTCCTTTACAACTAATGAGTCCACTGAATAGTCTGCCCTTTGGTAAGTGAGGACCTTTGCAAAGTTTTCTCCATAGAGAGAAATCATAATGATCGAAGGAGTGCCTCTTTGAACCTCAATAACCTCCATATCAAAGGCAAGTATCCTTAGTTTAGGCTTTTCTCCCTCTACTTTTTTTATGCCCTTTACGATCCATTTACCATTTTGCTTCTCAGCTTCAACCTCAAGCCATTCAAGAGCTGAAAATCCCTTTTGGGCAAGGTAGAGTCGGTGTGCTGAGATCTGATATTCAAACTCATCAATTACAGAACCAGAGCCACCTCTTGATCGTTCAAGAAGTTTAATCTCCTCTCTCACTTTCATTAAATCTTGATGTCGCTGAGTGGTAATTCTAATCAGAGTCTTCTCTTCCCCTCCAAGCACTTTGTTCTCTTCAGCAATCTCGATTACTGGCAGAGACTTATTCTTCACCATATCCTGAATTTCTGTGATTGCCTTTTTGGTATCAGAGGGTAGAACATAGAAACTTGATTTGTAGTTGGGATCGATGAGCTTCAATCTACGATTATCCTCAGTAATACCAAAGAGAACAATTCCCTCAGATGCGTCATCAATATCAAGGAGATAGAACCTCATTTCTAATTATATACCAACTCAGCGGTATGTAACACAGGGAGGTATCTTTTTTTGTTTTAGCAAGAATCGAAATTCCTCGCTCCGCTCGGAATGACAATGGAAAATGGTACCTAGGAGGTTCTTTTTTTTCATTGCTGGGATTTTCCTCTCTGTCATTAGGTTTTTTTCATTTTGTCATTGCGAGGGGCTTTTTCAGTCATTGCGAGGAGCGTAAGCGACGAAGCAATCTCACCTACCTCTTTTCAGTCATTGCGAGCGTCAGCGAAGCAATCTCATTCCTGCAGGCTTCACTTAGAGACTGCTTCGGGACATCGAGTCCCTCGCAGTGACATTTTATTTTATTGTCATTGCGAGCGTCAGCGAAGCAATCTCATTCCGTTGGTCTCAAAGACTGCTTCGCCTCATCGAGAGGCTCAAAGTGACATTTTCTTCTAAACGTCATTGCGAGCGAAGCGAAGCAATCTCGTCTTCCCCCTTTTCCTGTCATTGCGAGGAGCTTTAGCTCCGAAGCAATCTCGTCGTTAAAACGACCTTTAGAGACTGCCACGGGCCGTCGAGTCCCTCGCAGTGACACTTTGTTTTATCGTCATTGCAAGGAGCGAGGTTTCGTGACGCTGGAAGTGAGACCTGCATTCTCCGATCCCTCCCTCGGATGACCTCACGATAAGAATCTCCTTCGTTCTCTAAGAGCGTTTTTGCAGAATTATTCATCAGGAAGCATCACATATTGACATCAAAACTTAGGCTGTGTTAATTTTACATTTATAACGTAGCACTCGTTATGCTTGTATTTAATCAAAGTGGTCATTTGGCCGAGTGATACGAATGCTGTCAAAAGTAATGAGGATTAATTTACCGTTAGCGTAGCAAATTAGTATAACGCTCAGCTGATAGGTTGTTTATAACAGGGAATGCCTGAAAGGCTGATCCCAAATTCATACATGGCTTGTATTAGATTGTCCGTTTGGACTTGATCGCCCACTTAGTCGCTGTCTGTTATTTTCAGACATGTGACTGAGAGAGCGGAGCATTGGGTAAAAACGACGAAAGAAAAACTTTCAACCACCTGCCCAAGTTGACTGGCGGAGAGATTTTTTGCAGATAGAGATGCAAAGAGAAAATCAGCCCTTGTATCTTAAAGGAGAGATAAATGAAACGAGCCCTAATCACCGGCATTACTGGACAGGATGGCTCATATCTGGCTGAGCTACTCTTAAGCAAAGGCTACGAGGTCCACGGTCTCATCCGCCGTGCAAGTACCTTTAACACTGGAAGGATCGACCATCTCTATGTAGATCCCCACACCTCCCTTGAGACATCGATTAGTACCCTCAGGGTGTACTTCAGAGATAAGAAAGTTGACAAGGTCTTCCTCACAGGTTCGATCCTAAAGGAAGGGCGCTTTCATGAACACTCAGACATTGACATAGCGGTCGACGGGCTCAGAGAAGACTACTTCAAAACACACACAGATTTAGAGGATATACTCAAGAGAGAAGTGGACCTCATCGAGCTTGAAAGATGTAGATTCAGAGAACTCATCTTACAGCACGGCCTGAGGATAGTATGAAAAAAGAATCAGCCGCATTTCTACTTGGTTACCTACGGAGCCAAAAAGGAGAGATTGAAAGAATCTTAGAAAAGATAAAAGGCGTCGAGCCTGAGGGAGAAGAATGGAGCGTATACCTTGGATATCAGCTATACAGTCTGTACTGCGCACTTGAGGATCTGTTCAAAGAGATAGCAGCTACATTCGAAAGTCTGATAGATGACATGTCAAAACACCATACTGAGCTACTTAAGAGAATGACCATCGAAATTCCCCGCATAAGGCCAGCAGTCCTATCGAAGGAGAGTTTCACCCTGCTTAATGAGCTCAGAAGTTTCAGCCATTTTTTCATTCATTCCTACAACATTGAGCTTGATGAGGAAAGGCTTAGAAGCCTTAAGGCACGGATTTTACGGGGATTTGATAGGATAAGGTCAGATATCGAGACCTTTGAGGCATTTTTAGAGGGGTTAGTAGCGACATGATCACGCAGGATTACAGACAGTTGATATCAATTTTCGAGGCATATCCTGAAATTAAGTTAGTATATCACTTCGGTTCACGGGCAAGGGGCAGCGAATCTCCTCTGAGCGACTATGACTTTGCGATTTATCTTGATACCGAGGATAAATTGAGGATGTATGACATAAAGCTTGATGTCATCGTGAAACTCAGCAAGTTGCTTAAGACTGATAATATAGATGTGGTTGTCTTGAATCTAACAGATAATCCTGACCTAAAGTACATGATCATCAGCGAAGGCCAGCTGATCTACGAGCAAGAGCCCTTCAAAGTGCTCGTGGAGCCCAAGATTCTCAATGAGTACTTTGATTTCCACATGTTACTTAAGAGGCATAATCTCACAAAGGCGTTGGTTTGAGTAGTATCACGGTTATTAAAAACAGGACAAGCTCGACAAGAAGATATCTCAGGATACTTGAGCGATAAAGGAGATCTAAGACATAGGAGATATGGGAGATTTAGGATATTGATATCATAAAATCTAACATGCCACATCCCTTATCGTCTTAGAATGGCATACGAGGATTGGCTCTCGATGAAAACAACTGACATATTCTTCCGAGAGTTACTTAAAAACAAACCAAAATAAGAGGTGAACAATAAAAGATGAATGAGACGAATTACGCAGAAACTCTCAAGAAAAGAATCTCTCAAAAGGAAGCGATTATTGGGGTGATAGGTCTTGGCTATGTAGGCCTTCCGCTTGTACGTGAATTTCTGAAAAAGGGCTTCAGGGTTATAGGTTTTGACATTGATAGCGCCAAAACTACCGCAATAAACAGAGGAGAGAGTTATATTAAGCACATCCCCTCTGATTTCTTAGCCAAGGCGATAAGTAAGGGTCTCCTTGATGCTACTACTGAATTTACTCGCCTGAAAGAAGCTGACGTCATACTCATATGCGTTCCCACCC
Organism: uncultured Nitrospiraceae bacterium; assembly: GCA_937139565.1. GTDB lineage: Bacteria > Nitrospirota > Thermodesulfovibrionia > Thermodesulfovibrionales > Thermodesulfovibrionaceae > Thermodesulfovibrio. The sequence goes on from CAKZQH010000048.1 coordinate 9,514, forward strand.
CTCTTGGTAGAAACAGGGAACCAGATCTCTCCTATGTGATAAACACGGCTAAATCTATTGCCTCCAATCTCAAAAAGGGACATCTCATTATCCTCGAGAGCACTACCTATCCAGAGACAACAGAAAAGGAGGTTTTACCTATCCTTGAGAAGACAGGACTGGTTGTTGGCACGGATTTCTTCTTAGGCTACTCTCCTGAAAGAGAAGACCCTGGAAACAGCAATTATAGCACCTCAAAGATACCGAAGGTCGTTAGCGGAGTCACTAATACATGTCTTGAGTTAGTTAAGCTGGTCTATGATCAGATTGTTATCAGCACAGTTACAGTCTCATCGCCAAGGGTGGCAGAGGCAACTAAACTTCTTGAGAATATCTATAGGGCCGTTAATATTGCGTTGGTCAATGAATTAAAGATGCTTTTTGACAGAATGGGCATAGATATCTGGGAGGTAATAGAGGCTGCAAAGACAAAGCCCTTTGGATTCCAGGCCTTTTATCCTGGGCCTGGTCTTGGTGGTCACTGCATCCCGATAGATCCCTTTTATCTTACCTGGAAGGCTCGAGAATATGACCTTACGACCAGGTTTATAGAATTAGCTGGTGAGATTAACACCTATATGCCTTATTACGTAGTACAAAAAACCATCGAGGCTTTAAACAAGAGAGGTAAGGTCATAAAAGACGCCAAGATCCTTATTTTAGGACTCTCTTATAAAAAAGATGTGGATGATGCACGAGAATCACCGGCATTAAAAGTTATGGAGATTTTAAAAGACAAAGGAGCTCTCATTGACTACAATGACCCTTATTTCCCTAATCCTCCAAAGATGAGAAGGTATAAGTTTGAGCGAGGCTCTGTGGAGCTTAGCCCTGAGAATCTCTCTTCCTACGATTGTGTAATTGTCTTGACAGATCATTCTTTTTATGACCCTGATTTCATCGTAGAGCATGCTAATCTAATAGTGGACACAAGAAATCTGATTAAGGACAAAATGAAGTATTCCAACAAGGTTGTAAAGGCCTAATTTTATGAAGATAGCCCATATTGTAGGTGCAAGACCGCAGTTTATTAAATACTTTCCCGTGCATAGGGCATTTGATGAGTTTTCTAAAAACTCTGATATCAAAGTCAAAGAGATTCTGATTCACACAGGTCAGCATTACGACTATGCGATGTCTGAGGTCTTTTTCAAGGAATTCGGTATCAAATCTCCTGATTACCATCTCGGTGTCGGTTCGGGCTATCATGGTCAACAAACAGGGCAGATAATCGCAAAGACAGAAGAGGTGCTTCTAAAAGAAAGACCAGATGTCGTGGTTGTCTATGGAGATACAAACTCTACCTTAGGTGGAGCTTTAACAGCCATAAAGCTTCACATCCCTGTGGTTCATGTCGAGGCAGGCCTAAGAAGCTTCAATAAGCGCATGCCAGAGGAGATAAACAGGGTGCTTACCGACCATGTATCCACCGTTTTACTCTGTCCAAGCGAGATTGCAGTAAAAAACTTAAGGAAAGAAGGATTCACCGAGATCGCTTGTGAGGGGAAACTTATACCGCCTGATATTCAACTATCAACCTACAGGGTTGACTTATCCTCTCCGTTGGTGTTTAATGTGGGGGATGTTATGTATGACGTATTACTCCATGCCTTAAGCGTGGCCGAAAGTAAGTCGCGGATATTAGAAACTCTTCAGCTGACTCCCAAATCTTACGCTCTGATGACTATCCATAGGGCAGAGAATACTGATAATCCCGTCAAACTTGATGAACTATTCAAATACGTCAACAACGTGGCATCACTAAGCGAGATCATCTTCCCGGTGCATCCAAGGACGAAAAAGACCCTTGACGAGCTTAAAGTGGCATCATATGGGAAAATCAGAATGATAGAGCCAGTGGGCTATTTTGACATGATATGGTTACTTAAGAATTCTGCCATTGTTTTCACTGACTCAGGTGGGCTTCAAAAAGAGGCCTACTGGTTAGAGATTCCGTGCGTTACTTTAAGAGAAGAGACAGAATGGGTCGAGACAGTAGAGAGTGGCTGTAATGTCCTCTACAAAGAATACGATGCTACATTTCACAAACTACTATTTCGCAGGAATTTCTACGGTGATGGGAAGGCTGCTCAGAGGATAGTAAACGTCATCACCCAGCTATTTAGGAGGATAGATGAAGTATAAAGAGAGATTCATAGGCTTGGTAGGATTGGGTTACTGGGGTAAGAATATACTTAGAAATCTCTACGAACTGGGAGTCTTACACTCAGCCTGTGACGTTGATCAGGGAGCGATCTCAAATTTCAAGGAAAAATTTCCAGAGGTAAACTATACCAATTCCTTTGACGATTTACTTGATAACAGTGAGATAAAGGCTATCGCTATCTCTACCCCTGCAGAGACACATTATGAAATGGTAAAGAGATCACTTATTGCTGGCAAGGATGTATTCGTTGAAAAGCCTCTGGCATTAACTGTAAAAGAAGGCGAGGAGCTGGTAAGCCTTGCCAATGAGAAAAACAGGATCCTTATGGTTGGTCACATCCTACAGTATCATCCTGCAGTTAGACGCCTTAAAGAGATGATATCAGCAGGTGAGCTTGGAAAGATTCAATACATCTACTCAAATAGACTAAACATTGGTAAACTGAGGACAGAGGAAAATATCCTCTGGAGCTTCGCTCCTCACGACATATCGGTGATCCTCATGCTTCTTGAAGAGGAGCCGATTAATGTCCATGCCTTCGGTGGTGATTATTTAAATCAAGGAATCTATGATACGACACTTACAACCCTTGAATTCAGGAATGGCGTTAAAGGTCACATCTTCGTGAGTTGGTTACATCCCTACAAGGAGCAGAGATTAGTGGTTGTTGGCTCAAAGGCAATGGCTGTATTTGATGATGTAAGCAAGGAGAAACTCTGTCTATATCCTCACACTGTAGACTGGAAGGATGGAAGGATACCAATAGCCAAAAAGGCAGAGCACATCGTTGTGCCCACTGACACTGCTGAGCCATTGAAGGAGGAGTTAAGGCACTTCATCGAGTGTGTCCTAAGGAGAGAGAGCCCTAAGACAGACGGAACGGAAGGCTTAAAAGTTCTCAAAGTCCTTGAGGCTGCTGAGAAATCCTTAGTAAGCAAACATGTAGTTACACTGACTACTGATAATCTTCATGCTTCTCTGAGCCAGACTGATAGAAAAGGTAGATCTATCGATGTCTATATTCATGAAACTGCCATAATAGACGATGATGTAGAGATTGAAGCTGGGACAAAGATATGGCATTTCTCACATATACTCAGGAACTCAAGGATTGGAAAAAGATGCATAATCGGCCAGAATGTGTCAATCGGTCCTGACGTAGTGATAGGCGATAGATGTAAGATCCAAAACAATGTATCCATTTACAAAGGAGTCACGCTGGAGAATGAGGTCTTTTGTGGTCCATCCTGTGTCTTTACGAATGTTTACAATCCGAGAGCTTTCATTGAAAGAAAGCACGAGTTTAGACCAACTCTGGTAAAGAGAGGCGCAACTATCGGCGCAAACGCTACAATCGTATGTGGGGTAACAATTGGAAGATATGCGATGGTTGGAGCAGGTGCGGTTGTAAAGTCAGATGTTAAGGATTACGCAGTTGTTGTAGGCGTACCTGCGAGGCAGATTGGCTGGGCATGCAAGTGTGGCACTACATTAAAGTTTAATAGTAATCAAGCAGTCTGCAGTTACTGCGGGAATGAATACAAGATAATTGGTGATGAAATAGAGATCATCAAGGAGGTTTAGATATGAGGCTCAAGGCCATAATACGAGGAAATGAGATTGAGTTTGCCAATTTTGTGGTATTTAACAAACAAGAGATAGCAGTAGAAGTAGAGGTACCTGATGAGGATGTAAAGATTTACTCTGATGAGGATCTCGAGAAGATGTCTCTTGATGAACTGGCACACTTTATCTGGGGTCATACGAAATTAAGTGATGAACAATTTGCAAACATTAACAAAGACTATAAGGAACTTATCCGAGAATCATTATCAGGAAGGTATGAATAAATGGACATACTCTTAGACCTAAACATAATACTTGACCTTTTAATTCCATTAAGAAAAGGTAATTCGATTGCACAGGAGTTAAGAGCCATAGTCAAGACTAACGGATACACCCAGTGGCTCTCTGCATCAAGCATAGATAACCTTCAATACGTGTTATTAGCACAGGCAAAGAAATTAAATCTGAGACACAGAGATAAAATACAGTTAGAACTTAAGAAACTTTTATCTGAGGTAAAGATTTTCTCCGTGACTGGGGCAAGTATCAGAGAGGCACTTAGCGCAAAAGATTTAGAAGACCATATCATATACACCAACTTTAAAAGGATTGCTCCTCAGGGCATAGTAATCACTAATGATGCCTCTTTTAAAAATTATCCAGATGTCCTTACACCAGAGGAGTTCATCACAAGACATAAGGAACTTGCTAAATCAAAATTAATTCCCATGCTCGATTTAAAGGCAGAATACCGCTACATGCTCGAAGACATAGACGATGCAGTGTTAAGAACCATATCAGATGCAAAATACATTCTTGGACCAGAGGTTAAGAAGCTTGAGGAAGAACTTGCAAGATACATCGGTGTAAAGCACTGTGTAGGAGTATCCTCTGGCACTGATGCACTACTTCTCTCTTTAAGAGCACTGGCTATCAAAATAAAAGGCAGAGAATACTTTGACAGAGATGATGAGATTATCACAACTCCTTTCACCTTCGTAGCTACAGGAGATACAATCCTTCGCTCAGGTGCCACCCCAGTTTTCGTTGACATTGATCCTGTCACATATAACATAGATCCAAAAAAAATCAGAGAGTATTTGCAGTCATCACCGACTGCTAGGCGAGTAATAGGAATAGTTCCAGTCCATCTCTATGGCCATGCCTGCGATATGGATGAGATAATGGCAATTGCAAATGAGTATAATCTTTTTGTGGTTGAAGATGTGGCTCAGGCTTTCGGAGGAATGTGGGATGGAAAAAGGCTTGGTTCGATCGGCACCACTGGCTGTTTCAGTTTTTTCCCCTCTAAGAATCTTGGTGCCTTTGGAGATGCAGGTGCGGTTGTAACAAACGACGATGAGCTTGCTGAGCTCATCAGGATGCTACGGGTTCATGGTGGAAGGGATAAATACAATGTTGATCACATCGGCTACAAAGCACGGCTTGACACTGTGCAAGCTACCATCCTACTTGCGAAGCTAAAGCATATTGATGAGTTTAACGAAAGAAGACGAAAGATAGCCAAAATTTATGATCAAGCACTTGCAGGAATTAACTCCATTGTCCTGCCCGTGAGTTATTACCCTGCGGAGAGTGAAAATAAGATATATCATGTCTACCATCAATACACCATAAAGGTTTTAGATGGAAAAAGAGATAAATTACAGAAATTCCTCAAAGATAAGGGTGTAGATACCATGGTGTACTATCCAGTGCCGCTTCATAAGATGAAGGTCTTTGATGGTAGGTTTAAGACATTTGGGGAGCTTATTGAAGCCGAAAGGATAGCACAAGAGGTCTTAAGTTTACCTTTTGATTTATTGCAAGGTAATATCATACCTCATGTTTCTGAGCATATTAAGGCATTCTTTGAACAAAAATTATAGGATTAAACTAATATCTCCCCAAACCTTTAAGCTTGCTTTTCTCTTTTTCTATGTTGACGGAAAAAATAAGAGCGCTTTTCGATGCTCATAGTTAAGAAACTACCTCATTCATCCAAATGGCTATTATAACACGCACAAGAGATTACTAAGAGAGTTGGCGATTCAATAATAATGTTTTATCCAAAAGAGATTTTAACAAGAATTAAATACTTTTTGAGCGAAAAGGAAGGGTCACGATTTAAACTAAATTTTGTAAAGGTTGTAAAGGCAAATTCACTAACATTTGGCCTGTCACTCCTTTTTTATCCGTTACTAACTCGCCTTTATACCCCTACTGACTTTGTAGTGGTTACTCTATTCATTTCTTTAATTAGTATTTTATCAGCATTTGCCAGTCTTCGCTTTGAGTGGTCTGTTCCAAATGCAGCATCGCATACTCAGGCAACTGCGTTAATAGTTGCTGGTTTTTTTATGGTTGTTATTACTACCACTACCACATTCATTGTACTAAAACTTTTCAGTTCAAACTGGAGTTTTTGGCGAGGGTTTCAGGTCATTAGCCCTTATTTACTACTAATTCCCATTGCTCTTGTTGGAACCAGTTTACAACAACTGATGCAGTCGTGGTTTGTACGTGAAGCAGATCTTACTGCAGTCAGCAAAGCTAAAATAACCCAAAGTTTGATATCCACTATTTTAAATAGTGCCTGTGGCATACTAAAGTATGGCGCTTTGGGATTAATTGTCAGCTCGATAGTTGCGAGTTGGGTTGGTTCAAGTCTCCTTATAAGACATGCTAAAGGATTGAGAGAGAGTCTTCGTAAATTGCCAATTATAGAACTAAAAAAGAGTAGCTTGCAGTTTGGAAAGGACTCGGTATTTTCTTCAGTTGCCTCCCTTATAAATACAATGAGTTTAACAATTACACCCTTTCTTTTGGCTCAATTTTACAACCCCAAAGAGGTTGGTTGGTATGCACTCGCTATGCGTATTGCATTGACACCAATTGGCGTATTCACATCTGCAATTGCTCAGAGTTTTTGGGCGGAGGCTGCCTCTCTAGTAAAAACTGATCGCGTTACATTAAGAAGGCTTTATCTCAGAACATCCAAAAGAATGGCAGTTTTTGCCATTCCAGTTATGGGTTTATGCCTTTTAGGACCTCTATACACAGAGTTTATCTTTGGAGAAGTTTGGGCAAATGCTGGCTATATTCTTGCTGCATTGACTCCACAATTGTTCGGTCAAATTGTCGTATCACCATTGTCGCATTTAATTGTTCATCGCAAGCAACATTGGCAGACTTTATGGGATGTTGCCAGGTTAACTTTGCTTGTGATGGCGCTAATAATTGCTGGCGTCATGAATTTGAGCATTTATCTGACTATATTAATTTCATCTTTGATAATGTTAGTCATGTATGCTATACTTTTTAATCTCAATATTATAATTTTAATAAAGAAATCATGAAATACCACGAAGAGTATTATTCAAATCTTGGTAATTTGAAAGTCGAAGAGTTTGTAGAAAGAAAACTTCTCAATGAATTACAACTGGAGCGCATTAATCGAACTATCGCCTTTTTCCCTGAAGATATTATGTCGGTTTTAGATGTTGGTGCAGGATATGGGGTTCTTCTTGAATTACTTGAGAAACAAAGGAATATAAAAGGTGTAGGTGTAGAAATCGCAGATGTAATGATAGCATATGGAAGAAGCCGAGGTGTGGATTTACGTAAAGGCGATGCTTCACAGCTTGAATTTCCTGATAACAGCTTTGATATAGTTGTTGCAACTGAAGTAATTGAACATTTACCTTTTGGGATTTATGAAAAAACGCTTTCAGAGTTTGAAAGGGTTTCTCGAAAATACATTGTTATCTCCGTGCCATATAATGAGAAAAGAATTTTTGTTAGATGTCCTTACTGTAGCGCAATAGTTAACAATACCTATCACCTCCGCAGCTTTACCATTGAAAGCATGCATAATCTGTTCTCAAATGCAAAACTGGTCAGAATTGAGCTTATCGGTCAAGCACCAATTGTACCTTTCATGGGACTTTTGAATAAAATACGTAACAAATGGCCACCACTGCTGATTTGTCCGGTTTGTGGCTATAGAGAAGAGACTACTTATGTGAATAATGCGACTAAGATGGAACAGAGTTTACTAAAAAACGGGATTATATCATCCAGCCTAAAAATGTCAAAAGGGATAGTAAAAAAATTACTATCATTGATGGGACTTAAAAAGCCACGGTGGATTTTGGCATTATACTCTGTTGTTAAGTAACAATTCGAGGTCATTTCTTGAAGGATTTAAGCCTTGATAATGTACTGTGAAAGTCGCCAGAATTTCATTAAAGGGCAGAAATGTTAAGGTACAATGCATGATTTAAGGTATCTGAAAACTCATTCGTCTCAATTTTTTGAGATGTATTATCTACACGATTCATACGCATTTAATTTTTCTACTCACAAAATGCAAACTTACTCGACTGTTTTATATAATCTCATCGATTGTCTGCGATGCTTGTGTGCTCAGTTAAATCCGATGTCATTTACTAGTGTTAGGGTAAGATGCTCCGCCTGTGTAGCAGATCACTTGAGATCGTTCTTTTTAACTTAAAAGCTGACCTAACGTTGTTTGGAGGACAGGAGGTTTGATGAGAGGGAATTTGTTCAAGAGGTGGTTAGCCATACGAATGTTGAACCACATTATACATTTCCTAATTCCAGTGGATTGCTTCAGGATTTATCGGATCTGATTTATTATCAAGAGGAGCCATTCGGGTCAACAAGCATATACGCTCAGTATTGTGTAATGCGAAAGGCAAAGGAGGTTGGAATAAAAGTTTTGCTCGATGGACAGGGAGCAGATGAACTTTTTGCTAGATACCACGGCTATTATTTTGCATTTTTAACTAATCTATTGAAGTTAGGACGATTGAGGGATTTCATGAGTGAGATAGTTAGGATATCAAAGATTACGGGCTTAAGTATTTTTTACATTCTGCTTCATGTAAACAGGGAGACCTTTAGAGCCTTACCATATTCTTTACGGACACTATTGTACACGAAAGTAAAAGAGGGGCTTAAATATGTAAGAAAAGATTTTTTTCACACATTCAAAGATAGAGAGAAGACTTGGATAGATGACAGGAAATGGGGTGATCTTAATCACAGACTCCTTGCAGACATTACTCGATATAGCTTGAGAGGACTTCTAAAATACGAAGATCGGAATTCCATGGCATTCTCAATTGAGACGAGAGTGCCGTTTGCTGATGATCATAGGTTAATCGAATTTGTCTCACACTGTCCCTTTACCTACAAGATTCATAATGGCTGGACTAAATATCTATTAAGATGTGCAACTGAAGATATTTTACCACCAAAAGTGAGATGGAGAAGAGATAAAAAAGGCTTTGTAACCTCAGAGAATCTCTGGCTCTATGAAATAAGAGAGGAACTTAAGAAGTTAATATTCAGTCGTAGGTGCGATTATATAAACGACGAAGCTCTATACAGGGATTTTGATTTCATACTTGAGTCGCACAGGGATAAAGAGGGAGTCTCCAAGATTTGGAGAGTTATCAATCTGAAATTGTGGCTTCAGAGGTTTTTTTGATTTTTTGACTTTTGTAATAGTTGAATTGAATTTAAGTTTCCACATATGGTCGATGCTTCTTGTTTTGAAATACTCACGACATGCCTTGACTGAAGAATATTCTGGCTGTTCATTTTTAGAGCGGATTTTTATGATTCCTGCACTCTGCGAAAATAGAGTAGATTTGTATCGAGTCTTTAACGGTAATTGAAACTGGAAAAATTGACAATGTTGATATGGTAAAAACAAATAACACACAAGCTCGATATCAACCGACATTGTTTGAATTGGCATATCTCTGTCTGCAAGTAACGCGCGAAGGACAGGCCTCTTATGCCCACGTTCATGAGATAATAAGGGGTTTAAGGAGGCGAAATTGGCATGTTAAGTTATATGAACCTGTATACAGTGTTGATTCTCCAGGGATCATAGTCAGATTGAAGGAGTTTTTGCGAGTGCAATTGAGACTGTGGTTGTCCAAACGACCTCAGATTGTATATGTTCGCCACCATTTCGCAGCCTTACTCACAGCAATATGGGCTCGATTGTTGAGGATCCCAATTGTGCAGGAGGTAAATGGTCCTTATGAAGACTTATTTATTGCCTGGCCTTTTACTAAACGTTTTGCTCTACTTTTTAAATGGGCAATGAGGATACAGCTTAAGTGGGCTGATGCAGTAATAACAGTAACACCACAGTTAGGGGAATGGGTCAAACAAGAATCGGGGAATAGTAATGTCTCAGTTATCCCCAACGGAGCTAACCCTGAACTCTTCACACCAGATGCTCCATTAAGTGTCTCACTAAACCTGCCTGACACTTTTGTGGTGTTCTTTGGAGCCCTTGCACGCTGGCAGGGGATAGACACAATGCTCAAAGCTGTTGAAACCACTATTTGGCCACAAGACGTCAAACTGGTTATTGTTGGCAAGGGTGTTGAAGAGCCAAAAGTAAGAGATGCAGCCAAACAGGGGAAAATAGTTTATTTAGGGGAAATTCCTTACTTCTCGATTCCAGGCATTGTGGCGAGGAGCATAGCTGCTCTGAGCCCTAAAAGCAGCCATGGTAATAGAGGCAAAACCGGACTATACCCTCTTAAAGTCTTCGAGTCTCTCGCCTGTGGTGTTCCAGTTATTGTGACCGATTTTCCTGGTATGGCAGATTTGGTAAAAGAAAACGGTTGTGGTATTGTAATCCCCCCGGAAGACCCAGAAGCCTTAGCAAGAGCAGTTAGATACATCCATGATCATCCTGAGGAGCGGCTTCGAATGGGTCACAGAGGGAGAGAATTAATAGTAAAAGAACATTCTTGGGACAATAGAGCAAATATGACACACCAGGTTCTTGTTAGGATTCTAGAGAGGAGACTGGTTCATGGCTGAAGGTGCTTTCCTTAACTCAATAACCCTACTTTCAGGGTAGCTATAGTGGCATCTGCAGGCTTTGAGCATTTTAAAAATGTTACTTAAATGTTACTTAAACGCTAAAGTATAAGCGCTGATATATATTTTACCGACACATTATATTTACAAACCAAGTGAGATAACGCAGCCTTATAAAACAAGGAGTGGTATTATAACGAAAAGGAGGGATATCAATTAATGGAGATTAATATAAAAGGGCGAGGGCAGCGTTTATCATCTAAGAAGAAATTCTAAGTAGTCTAAGAAATTACAACGGGCAAGCTTTCGTTTTTTAGAGAAATGAGGTTAACACCAAATAGATAGTTTAATCGGATGATAAAAATAGGTCAAACTACTTCTTTTACAAATAGGCTTTTTGTCTCATTTGAGAGTAGCAAGACAATTTATATCAAATTTACATAAAATACTCGACATTGGCAGAAAGATGGTTACGTACTGGATAATGTACATCATAGCTGCAACGATGTCCTTTTTCACTGTAAATAGAAGAGGTAATTTCATGGAAAGTTCTCTTTTATTTTTAACGGCACTCTTCTACATCTCTGTTATCGGTCTGAGACATGAAGTAGGTGGTGACTGGGGCTATTATTTGAAATTGTACGATCTTATAAGCGATATGGAGCTGTTCGAGGCTCTAAGTGTGTCCAATCCTAGTTACAGTTTGATAAACTGGATTTCTGCAAAAGTAGGAGGTGGTATCTATCTTGTAAACACCCTATGTGCGCTTATCGTGGTCTTTTTCCTCTTTCGTTTTTGTAAAGAACAGCCCAATCCGTGGTTGGCTCTTGCAGTATCTGTACCATACTTTCTAGTAGTCGTATCTATGGGATACACGAGACAGTCTGTCGCGATTGCGACCTTTATGTACGCTCTGTCGCTTGTTTCGAGGGGAAGAACAGTTGCTGCTTTAATTTGGACTCTCGTGGGAGCCTCTTTTCACGCTACCGCACTTCTTCTGTCACCTCTGCTGGTGATGATTACCAAGGCAAATCTTAGAAATTTGGTAATCGCTTTGATGGCTATTGCGATTGGTGCTATGCTGCTATTTTATAAGCACATAGAGCACTTTTTACTTTTATATATTGAGGGAGGGCTAAAATCCGAAGGTGGACTGATCAGGGTATTGATGAATTTCTTCGCTGCAGCCATATTGATGTTCTTCCGTAACAGGCTTCTTACGCAAAGTGAGAAGCGCATATGGACTTACCTGTCAGTTCTTGCTTTTCTATCAGTTCCTCTTGTGCCGTTTTTCAGCACTGCTGTAGACAGAATGGCTCTTTATCTTCTTCCAATTCAGATACTCACTTTTTCCCGACTACCTAACATGTTCAAGGATCCATATTTAGCGAAGATGGTCGAGATGCTGATAATTGCTTTTTATGGAATCGTCCTTTTTGTGTGGCTCAACTATGCAGTTCATGCACCGGCATGGATACCTTATAAAATTGTATTAGGTTTCTAGAGTGAAAAAAGTCCTTATCCTCGCAAACACCGCCTGGAGTATTCTGAACTTTCAGGAAGGTCTACTGCGTAGTCTTATAGATCGGGGCTTTAAAGTGGTCGTTGTCGCTCCCTACGACGACTCCGTATCTAAGCTTAAT
>CAKZQH010000049.1 GCA_937139565.1 uncultured Nitrospiraceae bacterium
CCGAGATTTCTTGTGTATTCTATATCAAAAGGAATGGGATCAGCAGAACGAAGCTCGTAACCTATATTTTTGTCAACAATTGTAACTGTAATTCCCATCTCTTCGAGAGATTTTTTTACAAAATTTTTCATTATTCTTCCAAGTTGAATTTCACTTAGTCTGATTCGTCCTGTCTCGTCTTTTTCAAGTTGCTCGTATTCGCTTAATTCATCGTGGTCAAATTTTTCAGCAAGCCCTTCTGCTAATATGGCAACACCGTGATCTCTTCCCATGCTTAGCCTCTTAATGATAGCTCCTGTAAGGATGTCAGCAACTTTTTTGAAGGATATTTTCTCCTCACGAAACTCTTCAGGAATAATTGTAAGTGTAGCACCTGCTGCTTTTCCAACTCCTAATGCAAGATGTCCAGTATGTCTTCCCATTATTGTAAGAAAGTACCATCTCGCAGTAACTCTTGCGTCTTCCATTATGTTTTTTACTATTTCAACTCCCCAATGCCTTGCTGTCTCGTATCCAAAAGTGGGCATTCCACCAGGAAGGGGGATGTCATTGTCTATTGTTTTTGGCACATGAACAACATTTATATCTCCCCTTGCCTCTCTCTCTATCCAGTTGGCCATAAAAAGTGTGCCATCTCCACCTATAGTAATCAGGTATTTAATTCCCATTTTTTTAAGGGTTTCCATTAGCACGGGAAATCTTTCCTTTACTCTCTCCGCATGTTCTCTTGAAGTTCTTAAAATTGAACCACCCTTGGTGTGAATCCTCGATACATCATCTACACGAAGAGCTTCTGCTGATGAAAGATCTCCGTAGAAAAGTGGCTTAAATCCGCCCTTAATTCCTATTACTTTTTTCCCTTGATTTATCGCTTCAATTGTGGCTGCGCTTATTGTTCCGTTTATACCTGGAGCTGGGCCTCCTCCTACAATTATTCCCACTGTTTCCATTTTTACCTCCCTTTGATGGAGGCGGAAGTTTTTCCGCTTCCTATTAGAGTCTTATTTCAACAAGTACCTTAACAGGTACTACTGTCTTGGCAATTATCTCTTTGGTATTAAAAACTTTAAGCTTTCCAAAGAGAAGTTCAAATTTCTGTTCAAGCTCTGCCATTATTGGTTCTTTTGTGTTATTAGGAAGGCTCCACCACTCCTTTTTAAAGGGGCCAAATCCCTTTTTCCTGGTACTGTATATAAACTGTTCCTCAGTCTGGCCTTCCTTTCTTTCCGAGGCAAACTGGGTCTTAAGATAATCGTAAATCATTTTTCGAAAATCTTCGGGTAGATGCTTGCTATCAAAGATAATATTTTGGAATCCAGTGGCTAAATGAATTTCCGATGTTCCTGTTTCTGGGAATTTATCAAAAGCTTCTTCTGGAAGGGTGCTTGCTCCATGCTGAACACAGCCGCTAAGAGAGTATTCCTTGCGAACTAAATCTGATAGGGTTTTTAATGTATCAAAATCAATCTTTACTTGGGCAATGGTTCCATCTGGAAGCACTACACCTCCGTGTTTTGTTCCTGTTTGAACACTAAGCTTGCTTAGGCCTTTTTCTCCTTTGAAGGTGTTTTTAAAGCCATCTAAGTAAGCTCTTGCCTCTTCTGGCGTGCTATTTTTTCCACCTATTTCACCTATTTCGCCGCCAATAGAAATTGTAATTCCCTTTGGTTCTAAAGAACGAACATAGTGAGCCAGAAGGGCTGTGTTTTCAAAGTTAGGTCTTTGTTGCTCGTAAATCGTCTCTTTAGATAGATCAACAAGGGTTGAGGTATCTATGTCTATGTTGTAAAATTCAGCCTCTATTGCTTCTTTTATCAGGCCTTTTACATATTCTATTTCCATCTGTGGGTCTTTTTCAAAATAGCGTCTTACTGTTTGAAAATGGTCTCCCTGTAAAAACACAGGACCAGTGAATCCCTCCCTAACTGCTGCAGCCAGCACACATGCAGAATACTCAAGAGGTCTTTGCTTTGTGTATCCAATCTCAGAGCGAGCAATCTCAAAGATAAAAGCACCTACATTTTTTTCTATAGCTTTTCTAAATATTACTCGAGAGACATCATATGTGAGACCTCGAATGTTAATGGCAGGAACAGTAAATCCCAAAAAATTTTTTCCCATTTCTTCATAAAGTCCTTGAATTGAAGAGGGAATAGCACCCATCTCCTTTGCAATTTCTTTTATGAGGAGAAATTTTTTTACTCTTTCTTCGTCGTTACTTTCAAAAACAGCGTCGAATATGAGGTTATCAATGGATTTTTTTACCTTTTCTTTATCTTTTATAGTCACTTTTCCATCTTTGACATCTACTACATCAATAAATTTTTCAAATCCCATAGCATACCTCCTTAGAATTTTTTAAATATTATAATCAATTCGTAGCAGATAAAATCTACCGTTATCTGAAGAAAGGAAAATCTCAGATAATGGAACATCATTAAAAAATTTTAAAGTCTTTAGCTAGCCAAACCTGATCGATTTTTTTCTTCGTCTCCTTTATTTACAGTCTCTTCGTCACATATGGGTTTTTAGAGTAACTGATAGGGCCTTGCCAAGCGCTCTCGTTAAGCTATTGAAGCTTTACAGTGAAAATTGTAGATGGCTTTTAGTGCCATTTATCAATTGATGATTTCGAGAAAAAAATTTTTCTAAAAGGTTAAAGTTATTTTACAATTTAGGAATATTTTATAATATGATTAAAATATTTAAGTGAGGTGCTATGGATAAAAAGACTCTTATTGAGTGGGATAAAAAGTATATATGGCATCCTTTCACTCAGATGAAATACTGGCTCGAAGATGAGCCTACAATTTTTGTCGAAGCTCAAGATTGCTTTCTTAAGGACATTGATGGAAGGTGGTATTTAGATGGGGTATCCTCTTTGTGGGTTAATATTCATGGCCATCGAAGAAAGGAGATAGACGAAGCAGTTTGCGGCCAGCTTGATAAGGTTGCCCATTCCACTCTTCTTGGAGCCTGTAATGAGCCAAGCATTGTGCTTGCAAAAAGGCTTGTGGATCTTCTTAACGAAAAGCTCCCAGCTGAGGAATCCCTTTCAAAAGTTTTTTACTCTGATAACGGCTCTACTGCTGTTGAGATTGCCATGAAGATTGCCTATCAATATTGGCAAAATATGGGGATGAAGGAGAAAGACACCTTTGTAAGCCTTAAAGAGGGTTATCATGGAGATACAATTGGAGCTGTGAGTGTAGGCGGAGTAGAGCTTTTTCATGAGGTTTACAAGCCTCTTCTTAATAAATCCATTCAAGCACCAGCACCATACTGCTATAGGTGTTCTTTAGGTTTAAACCATCCTTCATGCGATTTGGCATGTTTAAATGAAATGGAGAAGATTTTAAAAGAAAGCCTGCAGCGTGTTATTGCTGTAATCGTAGAGCCATTAGTTCAGTGTGCTGGAGGTATAATTGTATGGCCAGAGGGATATTTGAGGGGGTTGAGGGCTCTTTGCGATAAATATGGTGTTTTATTAATTGCAGACGAGGTTGCAACAGGCTTTGGACGAACAGGCAGAATGTTTGCCTGTGAACACGAGGGCGTTATTCCCGATATCATATGTCTGAGTAAGGGAATAACAAATGGATATATGCCGTTAGCAGTGACAGTTGTTAAAGAGAGGATATTTAATGCCTTTCTTGGAGAGTTGAATGAGAGAAAAACCTTTTATCATGGTCACTCTTACACCGGAAATCCTCTTGCTTGTTCTGCTGCCCTTGCAAGCCTTGATATTTTTTATAAAGACCAAACCCTTGAAAATCTCCCTCCTAAGATAGAGCTTATGAAGGATAAACTCTCCGAGATAGCAGAGCTAAAAAATGTGGGTGATGTAAGACAAAAAGGAATGATTGCTGGAGTGGAGCTTGTAAAGAATAGGAAGACTAAGGAATCCTTCCCTTATGAGGAGCAGATAGGCTGGAGAGTTGTAAAAGCTGCAAGAAAAGCTGGTGTTTGGCTTAGACCTCTTGGCGATATTATAGTGATAATGCCTCCTCTTGTAATTTCAATGGAAAATCTGGAAAGATTGCTTGATGTGATTAAAGAGTGTATAATTGAAGTAATTAAATAATTTAGGGAGGCAGTAATGTTAAGAATAGCTTTCATAGGTTTAATCCTTTTAATTCTAATAGCATGCACACAGCAGCTAAGAACTGATGTTAGTGGAGTTGGAGAGTCAATTCCTACTGGACCTGATGCTCTTAGTTGGGATGGGAAAAGTTTATATATAGCTAAGGAAGGATTAATCTCTCTCTTAGATAGAATTGATACAGGTTCTGCCCTTTCAATATATGGCTATGAAGGCCATTATTTTTTTGATAGAAATCCTATTACTATTACATCTAATGAAAATCCACCTTTTGTAACAGGACTTGCCTGGCAACCATCTTCAGACATTCCAGGTGGAGGATATTTGTGGGTAGCTGATGCAGCAAATAGAAGAATTTTGAAGGTTACAACGATGGGAGATGTGGTAAGAAAAATTAATTCTATTCAATTTTATCCTGAAGATATGACCTTTGATGGCCAGTATCTTTGGGTTGCTGATTCAAAGAGAAATAAAATTTTTAAAGTTGCCACAGAAGACTGCTCAGTTCTTGAAACCTTCATATCTCCATTAAATAAACCTTCAGGTATAGCATGGGATGGGAAATATATTATTATAATCGGATACGAAACAGTTTCAGACCAGGTGGGTAAAGCAGCTATTGAAGAAGCTCCAGTGCAAAAAATAAAAATTCTAAAGCTTGATCCAGCAAAAGGTAAAGTTGTAGGTGAGGTTATCTCTTCTCGTTTTCTCTCTTCTCCATCAGGAATGGCTTGGATAGATAACTATCTTTGGATTGCTGACAAAAATTCAGGCAAAATATTTAAATTTGTTGACAGAACCATAGCTTATGAGGATGAAAAAATCTATAAGGTTGCTACGACACCAACCCAAAAGAAGCTTGAAATAAAAGAAAAAATAACCTCAGAAAAGGAATTAGAAGAGGCAAAGAAAGCAGCTGAAGAAGCAAGAAAAGCAGCAGAAGAGGCAAAGAAAGCAGCTGAAGCAGCTAAAAAAGCTTTTGAACTTCAGCAGAAAAAATAATGCTTTCTTTTAAAGGAGAAAAGCTCTTTGTCATAGCAGGCCCTTGTGTTATTGAGACCGAGGATATTGTTTTTAAAACAGCTAAAACGCTGAAGGAAGTATCAGATGAGCTTAATATTCCAATTGTTTTTAAATCCTCCTATGATAAAGCCAATAGATCCTCCATTAACTCTTATCGTGGGCCTGGAATCATAAAAGGTTTGGAAATTTTAAAGAAAGTAAAAGAACAATTTAGTTTACCGATTCTAAGCGATGTTCACTCAGTTGAGGAAATAAATATCGTCAAGGATGTGCTTGATGTTATTCAGATACCAGCTTTTCTTTGCAGACAAACAGATCTACTTGTAGAGGCTGGGAAGACTGGGAAACCTGTAAATGTTAAAAAGGGACAGTTTTTAGCTCCCTGGGATGTAAAGAATATCATTGAAAAGATTCAATCTACTGGGAATAGAGATATTCTAATAACAGAACGGGGAACAACCTTTGGTTACAATAATCTTGTGGTGGACTTCAGAAGCCTTCCAATTATTCGTTCAATGGGAGTGCCTGTTATTTTTGATGCAACCCATTCGGTTCAGTTGCCTGGTGGTGCTGGCACATGCTCTGCCGGCCAAAGAGAATTTATTCCTTATCTCACACGGGCAGCAGTTGCCTGCGGAGTAGATGGGCTTTTTTTTGAAGTTCACCCCACCCCTGACTCAGCGCTGTGTGACGGACCAAATATGATAAAGCTATCGGATTTTAAATTGCTTCTCGAAAATCTTCTTAACATTCATGCAGTAGTAAAAGGCTTATTTTAAGGTTATAATTAAGCAGTATGGTTAAATTTGTTTTTAGTATTAAATGGCTTTTTATTATTGTAACTTTAATTTTACTATCAGGAATTTCTGTTAGCAATTATTTCATCTTTTACTATGTCTATTCAAGGCACTTCATGAGAGACATGGATGTACTTGCCGATAATTTTAAGCTTGAAACAGATAAATTATTTACATCCGTAGAAGCATTACTTTACAATCTGCAGGGGCTAATATGTAGTGACTTGATAAATTTTAATGACCTTGAAAGAGTGAATTATTTTCTTATGAACTTCATGCGTACCTATCCGCATGTGACTTCAATCAATTATGGCGATGGAAGAGGAAACGGTTATCTTATATTAAATGACAGAGGCAAGTGGCGAAACAGAATAAAAAAAGAAAATGATAAAGGATATGTAACTTGGCACATCCTTAACGAAGAAGGTAAGATTTTAGAGAAAAGCAGATCTCCCGATGACTATGATCCAAGAAATACGATTTGGTATAAACAGGCCTTAAGCTCAAAAGGTATTCAATGGAGCAAAGAATATATCTTTAGAACCACTAAGGATCCGGGTATTACTGCATCTTTTATGATCTGTGAAAACACAAAAGAAGTCATTGGTGTTGATGTGATGATAAAGGATTTTAATATTTTTTTAGAAAAAATAAAAAAGAATTATGATTTTGTCTCAAAGCTCTATTTGCTCTCCGATGAAAGTAATGTTATTGGCTTTGTTGATGGGGAAGTTCCTGAAAAAGGAAAAATTTATGAGATTAATGAGAGGGATTTTCCATTGCTTCATGAGGCTTTAAATATTAGTAGAAAAGATGGAGGAGTATCAAAAATTACTTTTAAAGGTCAAAAATATTTGATAGGCATTAGGCATTGGCCTCTTGGAACAAGAAAATTATCTCTTGTAATGTTAGTACCAACTACGGCATTAACAGCTACTATCAATCTTGTTATTTTTTATCAGATATTTATCTCTCTTGGCCTTGCCTTTCTTATTCTTTTTTATATTACGAAAAAATATACCAATCCTCTTATAGAAATATCAAGGGAGGTTAAAAATTTAACTACTGGCAAACAGCTTTCCCTTGAACAATACATAGATAGAACAGACGAAATAGGCCAATTAAGTAGAGAGATTAGAGAGGCTTCCTATCAACTTAGCAAGATGAGAGAAATGGAAGAAAGAATTAAAAAGAGTGAGCATTTTGAGGCCATTCAGCGTTCTCTTGGTGAGGCTGTTCACAAATTTAAAGATTTGATAAATGTTATTCACGGCTTTGCATCTCTTGCTCAGTCAAAAATTACCAATGAGTTTGCACGTAATGCTGTTGATCAGATAATAAAGGCCTCTAACAGAGCTATTTATCTTGTAAGAGAGATTTTAACCATTACCGGCGAAAGAAAGTACGAGATGAAAGATGTTGATTTGAATGCTATTGTTCTTTCTATGAAAAGCAGAATAGAGTCAATAATGGGTGAGAAAATTAAGGTAAAATTTACTCTAAGTGAGGAGCCTCTTATAACGAGAGCTGATAAGGAGGCAATTGACGAAGTAGTTCTGAATATTCTGGATAATGCTAAGGATGCAATGAAAGGAGAGGGTATTTTAACCATCACTACACAGAAAAGTGTATTGTCAGGTGAGGATTTCGCCATTCTCTCCATATCAGATACAGGCATTGGGATGGATGAAGAAACTAAGAAAAGAATTTTTGAACCGTTCTATACAACTAAAGGAGCTCAGGGAACAGGGCTGGGACTTCCTATTGTTTATAGAATTGTTAAGGATCATGGCGGTTTTATAGAGGTTGAAAGTGAACTTGGAAAAGGCACAACCTTTAGAATTTATCTTCCATTAAGGTTTAAGGCTATCTGAACGGCCTCTTCTGGAGAGTTTGCTTTGATCACTCCTTCTATATCCCAGGTTTTAAGTCCAACAACCTTTTTCCCTGTCTTAAGCGCAAAGGCTATCTCGCTAAGGGTTCCATATTCTCCACCAATGGCTATAAGAGCATCAGCACTTCTTACAATGAGAGCATTTCTCATCTCACCCAAGCCAGTAGCTAAGGGAATCTTTACATAGGGATTAGCATCTTCTTTATTGTGAGAGGGAAGAATGCCCACCGTAAGACCTCCCTCTTCAAAAGCTCCCTTTGAAGATGCTTCCATTACTCCGCCAAGTCCACCATTAATTAAAATTGCACCTTCTTTAGCAAGAATTCTTCCTACTGCATACGCAAGCTCAGATAGCTCATTATCTGCTTTTCCTGCTCCTATAACTCCTACTATTTTCATCTTGTCTCTACCACTGTAACTCCGTCTCCACCTTCATCTGGAATTCCTTTTCTAAAGTTTTTTACAACAGGGTGGTCTTTTAGATAATCTCTTATTGAATTTCTTAATATGCCTTTTCCTATTCCGTGAACTATTATACCCATTGAAATTTCATCCATTGATAGTTCGTTTAAAAATCTCTCCACAAGAGGAATTGCTTCCTCGACTCTTTGCCCTCGAATGTCAAGCTTCCTTAATGAACAGCCATCTGATTCTTTTTTAGGGAAAAATATCTTATTTGAAGAGCCCTCTGTTTCTCTTTGGTTTTCTATTTTTTCTAATTCTTCAAGTTTTGCCTCAACCTGAAGTGTGTCAGTTTGAATTTTTGCTCTATCTCCCTCAATACTTAGGACCTTACCCGTAAGATTTAACTCTCCTATTCTAACAGTATCTCCTTCTTTTATTACTTCGGTCTTTTTCTCCTTTTGTTCGTGAAGCTCTGTTCCAAGATCTGAGAGTTTTTTAGATAGCTCTTTTAATTTTTTTCTGTCTGCTTTTTTTGCCTCTTCATAGATCAGGTTTAGCTCCTTTTTAATTTTAGTAAGCATATTATAGGCTTCTTTTTTAGCTTCTTCTAAGGTCTTTTTCTTTGTTTCTTCAATCTTTAATAGTTCCCTCTCAAGCTTTTCTTTCTGGTTAAGGAGATTCTTTTTTATATCCTCGATTTCTCTTATTTTGTTCCAATAATCTTCTTTACTTGTCTCAAGTTCATTCATTAATTGATAGAGCTTTCTATCTTCTGTACCTTTAAGCTCATAGGCTCTTTTTATGAGTTTTTCAGGAAAACCATATTTTTTAGCAACCTCAAGAGCATATGAAGTAGTTAAACTTCCTACACTTAATTTATAAAGTGGGGTCATGGATTTTTCATCAAAAAGCATTGCCGCAACTTCCATGCCTTCCTCATTAAAAGCAAAAATTTTAACTTTACTTAAATGGGTGGTAACAAAGGTAAGGCAATTCCTCTTTTTTAGTTCCTCAAGAATAACACAGGCTAAAGCTGAACCTTCCTCAGGGTCGGTATTTGTTCCCACTTCATCGAGCAATACAAGGCTGCTTTCATCTGCCCTCTCTATTATTTCTTTTAAAGTGATTACATGAGAGGCAAAGCTTGAAAGTTGCTCTTCAATAGAGCCTTCATGATATAGATCAACATAAATGGATTTAACAAAGGGTATAACAGAAGAACTACTTGCTGGAATGGGAATTCCTGATATTGCCATTAATGTTAGCAGTCCTATGGTTTTTAAAGTGACTGTTTTTCCTCCTGCATTGGGTCCTGTAATTACTAAGACTTTTTTGTCTCTTAATTCCAAATTAAGTGGTTCCACAAAATCCTTAGATAGCATTAAAAAAGGATGTCTGGCATTTATAAGATTTATTCTCTTTTCATCCGTTATCTGAGGAATCTCTCCATTGAATTTTTTTGAAAACTCATATAAAGCTTTCATCTTATCGAGATAAACAAGGAGATTAAACTGTTTTTCAAGGGTATTTGCAATATAATGAATATCTGTTGAGAGTTCTCTAAGAATTCTTATCTCCTCAAGCCGTTCTTCTATTTTTAATTCTTCAAGCTTTTTTGAAAGGGATGCTACCTCCTCTGGTTCAATAAATGCGGTCTCACCTGAACGGGACACATCTTGCACTTTTCCTCTAATTTGACCTTTGGAGTCCATGCGAACAGGAATTACCCATCGATCATTTCTCTTTGTTATAAACCTATCTTGGAGAAAGGCTGAAGTTTCTTTGCGATTTAATATTTCCTCAAGCTTTTCTCTAATTTTTTCTTCTGTAATTTTTATTACCTTACGAAGATGGGCTAAAAGAGATGAGGCAGTATCAAGAATGTTTCCTTCATCATCCAAAGCATCTTCAAGTTTTGAAAGGATAAAGGGTTGTCCCAAGGTTAATTGATTTCCTAAAATATCCATTATCTTTTTAGACAAGTGAGGAAAGGAGGATATAGTTTCCAAATAAGGAGAGAGATTTTCTAAAATTCTTAAAATTTTTAGGAATTTTGCCAATTCCCATGCTTCAAAAAAAACACCTTCTTTATAGGCTCTTTCGATAAGTGTGTGGATTGAAGGAAAGGAGGAGATAGGAAGGCTGCCTCCTTTATCAAAATATTCTTTTATTTCTTGAAACTCTTTAAGGGAAGCATTACAATTTTCAACTGTTAAATAAGGACGAATCTTGCCTATGGCCTCCTTAGTGGCTTCGGAATTTGAGAAATTTTCTATTAAATTTAATACCTTAAAATAGTCTAAATCCCTAAGAGTTTCCTCTTTTATCAATCAAACTTCTCCAGAAGCTTTTTCTTTTTTTCTTCGATTCCCTTAGATAATTTATCGATCTGTTTTAGAATTTCCTTTTTTGTATCTGCGCTTAATTCTTCACCTTTTTCTCTTATCTCATTTATTTTATCCTTTATCATTTCAGATATTTCCTCAATTTCCTCATATAGCTCCTCTGCTGCACGGATAGTTTTTTTCTTTAGCTGTTTTGCCTTATTTTTTATTTCCTTTCTTGTTTCTTCTCCAGACTTAGGGGCATATAAAAGAGAAATCGCTGCTCCTATAAGTCCACCCAATAAAAAGGCTGCTAAAATTTTCCCTTCTTCTCTCATGTTATCCTCCTTGAGGTTGATTTATTTTAATTTTAACACTTTTCGTTGATATTTAGCCCAAAGTATGGCTATAATTAGAAAAAAATAGAAAGGAGGAGTTAGGCTATGCTTTCAAAGATTCCGTTTAATATGGAAAACATCAGCGAGGAGGATATTGAGAAACAGATACTAAGAGTAGGGCTTATTGCAGAACTTGATGCAATCAATTTATATGAACAGCTTGCTGCATTAACAAAGGATGAGAAAGTAAGGGCTATTTTTTTAGATATTGCTCGTGAAGAAAAAACCCATGTAGGAGAGTTTCTCACCCTTTTGCTTATGAAGGATGAAGAACAGGAAGATGAACTTGAAGAAGGTAAAGAAGAAGTAGAAGAACTTTTAGAAGAAGAGGAAGAGGAGTAGCTAAACTATAATTATAATTGCGTAAAGTAAGTAAAAACATCCTAAGAAGATTAGAGAAAGAGGGGAGATTCTCTTTAAAAAGTGAATCTCCCCTAAAATTATTAGTCCCGATAGGATAGCAAGGCAGGCACTCAGAAGGGCATATCCTGTTATTTGCCAATCTGTAAAAATAATTCCTACTGATACGGGAAATGTAGATTGAAATACCATAGCTCCTGTTACATTTCCCATAGCAAGAGTGTCCCGACCCTTAAAAGTCCATGTAACAGAGTTAAATTTTTCAGGAAGCTCTGTTGCTACAGGAGCTATAATTAGAGCAAAAAGAAGTGGGTCAAGCCCAAATTTTAGAGATATGTGCTGTAATGCCTCAACAAAGCCATGGGCTCCTTCGATCATTACAAGAAGTGCAAGTATGACCTGTAAAAAGGAGAAAAAACCTTTAAACTTACTAATTGGAAGGATTTTTCCAAAAAATTTTTCAAGATATAGCTTCTCCTCGTGCAGAATAAAATCACTTTCTCCTTTAAAGGTCAAGTAAATATATACAATGTAACCGATTATAAGGAAAACAGCCACAATGAAGTGTTGTTTTATAATCATGGGAAGAAAAATTCCTGAGGAGTACATAATGAGAAAAAATATTATATCCCTTTTTACAGTGGTTAGCTCTATATTAAAAACAAATGCCCTTCTTTTTGCGAAATAGGCAATTGATATGGTTATGCCGATTAATAAAAAAGCTAAAGTGGAAAGCATAAAAGGAGCTCCCAATATAGCACCGATTCCAATTGAATGTCCTGCTTCTCCTTTGTGAAGAAAAATAGCAACCATGGGTAGAATAGTTTCTGGCAGGGCTGTTCCTACTGCAGCAAGCACGCTTCCAACCACAGCCTGACTTAATGACAATCTTTTGCCAAATACTTCGATTCCGTTTGTGAATATCTCTGCGCTAAGCAGTATTATTAGAAGATTTACAATTAAAAGAATAAAATCGGTTCCCATAATTTGAAATTATAATCTAAACTCTATTATATTAACAATAAAAATAGTGAGATCCATATTTTTTGTAAAGTTATTTAAGGGGTGAAGTAAAAAATTTCACCTTAAGTTAAAAGCCCTATTAAGGGAAGAAAGTGTTACCGACTTATATTGATCAGAAGGTATCGCTTATTTTTAGTGGAGGAGAAAATGGAAGGAGTAAGTAAGCAGTTTAAGTTAACGGCTAATGCTATAGAGGTGCTTAAAAGAAGATATCTAAAGAAGGATGAAGAGGGAAGAATCATAGAGACTCCAGAGGAGCTTTTTAGAAGAGTTGCTACAGCAATTGCAGAGATAGATGCTCTTTATGGAAAAACAGAAAAAGAAATTTCAGACACTAAAGAAAAGTTTTATGAATTATTGACTTCTCTTAAGTTTTTGCCAAATTCTCCTACTTTAATGAATGCAGGTACTCCAATTGGGCAATTAAGTGCATGTTTTGTTCTTCCCGTAGAGGATTCAATGGATGGAATTTTCGATGCAGTTAAATATGCTGCAATAATTCACAAATCAGGTGGAGGAACAGGTTTTAGCTTTTCTCGTTTAAGACCTAAGGGCGATGTGGTTGGTTCTACTAAAGGAATAAGCTCAGGACCTGTTTCTTTTATGAGTGTATTTGATTCTGCAACAGAAGCAGTGAAACAGGGTGGACGAAGAAGAGGGGCAAACATGGGGCTTTTAAGGATTGACCACCCTGATATAATAGAGTTCATTAAATGTAAAGATGATCTTACAAGATTTACCAATTTTAATATTTCTGTTGGACTTACGGAAGAATTCATGAAAGCAGTAATAAACGACCAAGAATATGATCTTATTAATCCTCGCACAGGCAAGTCAGTAAATCGTCTTAAAGCTAAAGAAGTTTTTGATCTTATTGTTCATCAGGCATGGAAGAATGGAGAACCAGGAATTGTTTTTTTAGATCGAATAAACGCTGCAAATCCTACTCCTCAACTTGGTGAAATTGAAGCCACAAATCCATGTATAACTATAGACACATGGATTATGACTGAAAAGGGACCAAGGCAGGTTAGAGATTTAATTGGTAAAAAGTTCACAGCTGTTGTTAATGGAAACAAATGGGAAAGCACAGAAAAAGGCTTCTTTTCAACAGGTATAAAACCTGTTTATAGATTAGAGACTAAAGAGGGATATGAAGTCAGGATTACTGAAAATCATCCTGTATTGAGAATAAAAAAACTGACGAAATATAAGATAGAGACCGAGTGGACAGAGGTAAAAAATTTAAATCGTGGAGATAGGATACTTCTAAATAATCATAGAGGCTTTGATGGCTGGGAAGGTGAATATACGGAACAGGAGGGTTATTTAATAGGACTTATAATTGGTAATGGAATAATTGAAAAAGATAAATTTATTCTTTCGTCATTGAGAGAAGAATCAGAGGCAGTTGCTGTTGGAGAATATGCTTATGCAATGCCATATAAAGTTTATTTTGATGGCAGTATAAAAGCACAAGATAGACTATCCTCGGGGTGTATCAAATATTTGACGACAGAATTAGGAATCGACGAAAAAAAAGTTGTTACCGAGCGAATAGAAAAAGCCTCATCTGCTTTTTGTAAAGGATTAATAAAAGGAATCTTTGACTGTGGTGGTTCTGTAGTTACTCAATCAAAAAACACAATTATTAGGCTTTTACATAGTGATTTATCTATTTTAAAGGCTGTTCAGAGGATTCTTCTTAGATTTGGTGTTTACTCTAAGATTTTTAGCCGCTGTAGACCATCATTGCGAGCATCTCAGATAACTAAAGAGAATAAAGTCAAATTCAAAGCCGAACATGAACTCAGAATTTCAGGTGAGGATATTGTTATTTTTTATGAAAAGATTAACTTTGCCGATTCAAAGAAGGCCCAAAAACTTGAAAAGTTTGTTCAGTCATACAAAGAAAGACTAAATGAAACGAGGTTTATTGCAACTGTATCCCAAATAATACCAGAAGGTGTTGAAAAAGTTTATGATGTATCAATTCCTCAAATTAATGCCTTTGATGCTAACGGTTTTTATGTTCATAACTGCGGAGAACAGCCACTTCTTCCTTTTGAATCATGCAATCTTGGTTCTATCAATCTTGCAAAAATGGTAAAAGATGGTGAAATAGACTGGGAACTTTTAAAGGATACAGTTTGGAAAGCTGTCCATTTCCTTGATAATGTTATAGATGCAAACAAGTATCCACTTGAAATGATTGAAAAAAATACTAAAGCAAATAGAAAAATTGGACTCGGAGTTATGGGATGGGCAGATTCTCTTATCAGGCTTCGGATTCCCTATAACTCTAAGGATGCTCTTTCTCTGGCAGAGAGAATAATGAAGTTTATTCTTGACGAGGGAAGAAACGCTTCAATAGCTCTTGCAAAAGACAGAGGAACCTTTCCGAATTATGAAAAGAGCGTATATTATGATAAATTGCCTTTAAGAAATGCTACTATAACTACCATTGCACCCACAGGTACTTTAAGTATTATTGCTGGATGTTCCTCTGGAATAGAGCCTTTATTTGCTATCTGTTTTGCAAGAAATGTTCTGGATGGAACAAGGCTTGTTGAGGTTAATCCCTATTTTAGGGAAGAGATGGAAAAGTTGGAGCTATGGTCAGAGGAACTTGCTGAAAAAATAGCAGAAACAGGGTCTATTCAGGGAATAAAAGAAATTCCAGAGGAATTAAAGAAAATTTTTGTTACTGCCCATGAGATTTCTCCTTCTGATCATGTTCGAATGCAGGCAGCTTTTCAGCAGTATGTGGATAATGCAGTGAGTAAAACCGTTAATCTGCCAAATAGTGCCACAGAAGAGGATGTTAGAGAAGTTTATCTTTTGGCCTATCGTTTAGGATGTAAGGGAGTTACTGTTTATAGAGATGGTTCAAGAATTGGCCAGGTAATAGAAAAGGGTAAATCCCAAGTAGAGATTGCCCCAATAACCCTTAAGCCCAGAAAAAGACCCGAGGTTTTACTCGGGATTACGAGACTTATGAAAACAGGATGCGGTAATCTTTATATCACAATAAACAAAGATGAAAATAACAGGCCTTTTGAGGTATTTACCAATATTGGTAAGGCTGGTGGATGCGCAGCTTCACAGGCTGAGGCAATAGGAAGGCTCATCTCTCTTGCTTTAAGAAGTGGAATAGAACCACAGGAAATAGTCAAACAACTTAAGGGTATATCCTGTCATGCTCCTGTTTGGTCGGGAAATGGTAAAATAACAAGTTGTTCGGATGCGATTGCTAAGGCAATTGAAGCTGAAATAAAGGGAATGAAGATTGAAGATTTTAATAAAAAAGATGAAATTAAGGAAAAAAAAGATTTAAAGACAGAAGATGCAAAAAGTTTAGAGATAGTTCACTATGGTGCCTGTCCAGAGTGTGGTGGAGTTCTGTCCTATGAAGAGGGATGCTCTATTTGTCACAGCTGTGGATTTACCAAGTGTAGCTAATTTGGAATAAAGAT
This sequence comes from uncultured Nitrospiraceae bacterium, assembly GCA_937139565.1. Taxonomy (GTDB): domain Bacteria; phylum Nitrospirota; class Thermodesulfovibrionia; order Thermodesulfovibrionales; family Thermodesulfovibrionaceae; genus Thermodesulfovibrio. The sequence continues at coordinate 15,803 of CAKZQH010000049.1, forward strand.
ATGAAAACAAAAAGGGAATTATTAATAGTTGGTGACAGGGTTTTGATTGAGCCAGATGAGAAGGTAGATAAGACGAATTCTGGACTTTTTTTGCCTCCCACAGTTAAGGAAAAGGATAAAATCATGGGAGGAAGAATAATAAAGGTAGGTCCTGGCTATCCTGTTAATGATCCCTCAAGTATATTAGAAGAACCATGGAAGCAAGGATCCTATGAACAGATTAAATATATTCCTTTGCAGGCTCAGGAAGGAGACTATGCCTTTTTCCTGAAGGATGTTGCATTAGAGATTGAATTTGAAGAAAAAAAGTATCTTATTGTTCCTCACTCTGCTTTGGTTGCTCTAATCCGTACATCTATAGTAGAGGATGAAGATGATAGAAGATTTTAAGTCAACCGATACCTGGAGAGTATTTAGAATCCAGTCTGAACTTGTAGAAGGATTTGAAACTTTACACGGCATAGGTCCTGCAGTTTCAATTTTTGGAAGTGCACGATTAACAGAGGAAAGTTTTTATTATAAAGAAGCATTTAAAGTGGCTAAACTCCTTAGTCAATGTGGTTTCTCTGTTATTACTGGTGGTGGTCCTGGCATTATGGAGGCAGCAAATAAAGGAGCTCAGTTAGGAAAAGGCAAATCCATTGGTCTTAACATAGAGCTTCCCCATGAACAAAGACCCAATAAATATCTTGATATATCCCTTAATTTTCGATATTTCTTTGTAAGAAAGCTGATGTTTATAAAATACTCAATAGGATTTATTATTTTTCCAGGTGGTTATGGGACTTTTGATGAACTTTTTGAAGCATTAACCCTTGTCCAGACAAATAAGATAAAGAGTTTTCCTGTTGTGCTATATGGTTCTGAATACTGGAAAGGCTTAATAGATTGGCTAAAAAACTCTCCACAGTCAATTGGTGCTATTAGCCTTGAAGACTTGAATTACTTTGTATTAATTGACAATCCCGAAGCTGTTTGTGGCTACTTAAGAAATTATCTTACAAGACTAAATGTGCCCTTGCCAGAGTTTCATTATGAATAATAATGCATAAAGTAAACTTAAAGGCTTTAGAATTTTCAGAGTTAGAGGAAATTATAAAGTCCCATTTGCTTCCTCCTTACAGGCTAAAACAATTAGTTCAATGGCTTTATAAAAAAAACATCACAACCCTTGAGGAAATAACAGAATGGCCTAAAACCTTAAGGGAAATCTTTTCTCAAAAGTATTATATTGGATGCCTGCGTCTGATTGACAGAAAAAAAAGCGTTGATTTTACAGAGAAATTTCTTTTTGAACTTGAAGATGGTGAAACAGTAGAAAGCGTTTTAATTCCTGATGGTGATAGATTAACTCTTTGTATATCATCACAGGTAGGATGTCCTTTAGGTTGTAAATTTTGTCTTACTGGAAAAATTGGATACAGAAGAAATTTGGCAACATGGGAAATAATTGATCAATTTCTTCAAGTAAGCAAATTTCTTCAAAAGGAAGGAAAGGTAATTACAAATATAGTTTTTATGGGAATGGGAGAGCCTCTTCTTAATTTTGAAAATATCCTAAATGCTCTGTGGAGATTTAAGAATTGGATTAATTTTTCACCAAGAAGGATTACTCTATCCACCGCAGGAATAGTTCCAGCACTAAGAAAATTGGGAACTTCTGCTCCCTCTGTTAAGCTTGCAATTTCTCTAAATGCAGCTGATGACAAAAAGAGAAGTCTAATTATGCCAATTAATAATAAATATCCACTTAGGGAACTGTTAAAGACCCTTCGAGAATATCCCTTAAAGTATGGACAGCGAATAACCTTTGAGTATGTGATGCTTAAAGGCATAAATACTTCAAAGGAAGATGCATTAAAATTGGCTAAAATTTTAAAAGGAATTCCTTCAAAGATTAATTTAATTCCCTTTAATCCCTGGGAAGGATGTGATTTTCAAAGACCTGATGAAGAGGAGATAATACAGTTTCAGAACCTTTTAATTTCTCAGGGATATTCAGTTTTTATAAGAAAGAGCAAGGGAAAAGACATTCTTGCAGCCTGTGGTCAACTTAGGGCAAATTATTTAAATCATACAAGGAAGTCTAAAATAAATAAATAAATTTTTAAGGGTAAAGACAGATTTTTTTATCAAAGTTAAAAAAACGATCCTGGTGAGCTTGCCAGGATCGGTTTTAAATTATTTGTTTTTAAGCTTTAAGGTTTCCTTTACCATTAATAGGAATTTCACATAATCAAAGGCAAAATTCATAAGTTCCTCTTCGTCTTCTTTCATTTTTTTAATTCTCTCTTCAGATACATCGAAAATATTAAGAAATTTACTTTCAAATACAAATCTTCTAAAAGCATCAATGTCATAGCAAGCAGTATAGAAGGCTTTTTGTTTTTTTTCATCAAGTTTTTCTGCCTTGAGATTTCTTGTGAAAAAAAGCTCTCTCCATCCCTTGTTCATGTCATCGTAAAGGTCAACGCCTTGATCTTTTCTCCATTCGGCTATTGTCCATTCTTTTTCCTCATCAAAGCCTTTGCAATGGGGCTCTTTAACGAAAAAGTAGTGTTCTTCAGTAATCCCATCAGTTAGGTCAAATTTTTTAAGGGACGCCTGACCTATTGGATAGTATCTACAGGTAGCAGGCCTGTCTTCATATACAGAACAGCCTTTTTCGCAAAGGAAAGGACAGGTTTTCTCATTGTCATCGTTTTTATTCAAGAAAACAAAAGGATATCCGCTTCTTGGCTCTATAAAAACATAGGTATATTTCATAAGAAATTCCCCAGAAGACATATTAAATCTTCTTTTAAGTCTCATGATGTCATAGGGAGTAAGCATTATATCTATGTTTTTACAGCAGCTTTTGTAGCAAGAAATTCCTGGATAACAGCGAAATTTAAACTTAGATTCAAGATTTAGCTCCTCAGGAGCAATTGCATTAATATTTAACATTATTCCTCCTCTTTTATTATTTTTATGTAAACCTTTCTTGTTCTTGGACCATCAAATTCGCAGAAAAAAATACTTTGCCACTGTCCTAATATAAGCCTTCCTCCTTCGATAAATACACTTGCCGATGAGCCCACAAGGGTTGCTTTTATATGACTATCAGCATTCCCTTCAATGTGAGAGTAAGCTTCTGTCGGAGGGGCTATTTTTTTAAGGGCATACAGGATGTCTTTTTTTACTGAAGGATCTGCGCCTTCGTTTATAGTTACCCCTGCAGTTGTGTGGGGCACATAGATATAGCAGACGCCATTTTTGATTCCCCTTTCTTTTACGATTTTTTCAACCTCTGCTCTGATGTCAACCATTTCTTCTCTTGATGAAGTTTTAACGCTGATAGTTTTTATCATAGTTTGAGCCTCCCTATTCTCTCAACGGCTTCGGATATTTTTTCTTTTGATTGAGTAAGGGCGAATCGTATATATCCTTCTCCATGCTCACCAAAACCAACTCCAGGAGTACATAAAACCTCGGTCTCTTTTAATAGCTTGGCAACAAAATCTATGGAATTTGTTCCACGTGGAACTTTTGTCCACAAATAGAATGTGGCCAATGGCTTTTCTACTTCAAATCCGACCTTTCTGAGTCCTTCAAATAGAATATCCCTTCTTGCCTTGTAAATATTTCTCAATTCCTTTAAATCACTCTCTTCTGTATTAAGGGCAACGATGCTTGCTTCCTGTATAGCTTGGAAAACTCCTGAGTCAAGATTGGTTTTAACTTTGCCTAGTCCCGCTAATATATCCTTATTACCAACCGCAAAGCCTATTCTCCATCCAGTCATATTATAGGTTTTTGAAAGAGAGTGAAACTCTATCCCTACTTCTTTTGCTCCTTCAACTTCCATAAAGCTAATAGGTTTTTCCTCAAAGTAAACCTCTGAGTACGCAGCATCATGGCACACAATAATATTATATTTTTGGGCAAATTCAATTACTTCCTTAAAAAATTCTGCTGTTGCACAAGCTGATGTGGGATTGTTTGGATAATTAATAAACATGAGCTTTGCCCTCTTACAAATATCTTCAGGAATTTCCTGTAAATTAGGCAAAAAGTGATTTTCCTTCTTAAGGGGCATGAAATAAGGAATACCACCTGCAAACTTAGTTCCAACAGGATAAACAGGATAGCCAGGCGATGGAACTAAAACAACATCTCCTGGGTCTATAAAGGCAAGGGGGATGTGGCCTATTCCTTCTTTGGAACCAATGAGCGAGAGAACTTCTCTCTCCGGGTCTAATTGAACTCCGAATCTCCTTTTATACCACCTTGCAACAGCCTCCCTGTATGAAAGCATGCCCTCATAGCTTGGATATCGGTGGTGTTCAGGTTTTTCAACTGCTTCTTTCATTGCCTCGATTATGTGGGTAGGTGTGGGAATATCAGGGTCACCGATGCTTAAGTCAATAAGTTGAGCTCCCTTTGAAAGAGCTTCTCTTTTCATTTGGTCAATTGCTGCAAAAAGATAAGGTGGTAGAGTTCTGATTCTTTCTGCAAACTGAATCTCCATTTATTTCCTCCCATTACAAAAATTTATTTATTCAGTTTACAAAAAAAGAATTGATATTTCCAAATTGCAGAATCCTACGTCTTGTTTTCATTAATATTTCCTTTTCGCTTGAATGCCGAGTTAGACTTTAGAAATAAATCTTTATTTACTTATTTGTTTAGCCACCTCTCGGTCTATTTTTTTGTGATAGATTCTGATGCTACTTTCTGTCTTTCAAAATTTGAATAAAAAGCCCAAGGGTAAATGTTATAATTTTAAAAAAAGCGAGGAGGGGAAAATGCAGTTTGATCCAATGGTTTTTTTTTGGATTTTTCTCATAATAATCGCAATTCAACCCATTATAAGACAAAAGCTTCTTGAAAATGCAAGGTTAAAACTGATTGCAGAGATTGAAAAAAAGAGAAATAGTCGAGTAATTCTTTTGGTTCATAGACAGGAGATAATGAGCTTTTTAGGCTTTCCTATCATGCGTTATATTGATATTAACGATTCTGAGGATGTCTTAAGAGCAATCTATATGACCGATGAAGAAATGCCAATCGATCTTGTAGTCCACACTCCAGGAGGACTTGCTATTGCAGCTACTCAGATTGCAAGAGCACTTTCAAAACATAAGGGCAAAGTTACTGTTTTTGTGCCGCACTATGCCATGTCTGGTGGGACTTTGATTGCTCTTGCAGCTGACGAGATCGTTATGTGTGAACATGCTGTGCTTGGTCCTCTCGATCCTCAGTTAGGACAGTTTCCTGCCGTTTCTTTGCTGCAGGTGGTAGAAAAAAAACCTTTAAGTGAAATTGATGACTCAACCTTAATTCTTGCAGATCAGGCTGAAAAGGCAATAAGGCAGATGAAGGAAACTATAGTAGAAATCGTATCCCGTAGTTATTCTTCTGAAATTGGAAGACAAATAGCAGAAAAACTTGTCTCTGGAAAATGGACCCATGACTATCCACTAAGTGCCGAAGAAGCAAAAGATTTAGGGCTACCAATTTCAACAGATATGCCCAAAGAAATAATGCTGCTTATGAGTTTATATCCCCAACCAGTTAGGCACTCTGTAGAGTATATACCAATAAAAAAAAGTGGCAAGGTTTAATTTATTTTTTCCAGAATGCAGGGGTTAAGAGAATTAATACAGTATAGTATTCGAGTCTTCCTGCAAGCATGCAAAAAATAAGAATCCATTTGCCAAATACGGGAATGGAGGCATAATTCTGCGATGGGCCTGCCTCCCCTAATGCAGGCCCCACATTATTCATAGCTGAAATGACAGTTGAAACGGATGTAACTATATCAAGGCCTGTGGCTGTCATAGCAATACTTGAAAGAGCACATACAAAGATTGCAAGGAATACAAAACCCCAGATACTACCGAGGGTTTCTTTAGTAAGAAACTTATCGTCAAGTTTCAGCGAAAGAACAGCTCTTGGATGAATTAGCTGGAAAAACTCCCTGTAAATCTGCTTTGTCATAAGATAAATTCTTACCTGTTTTATTCCTCCTGCTGTTGAGCCAATCATGCCACCAAAAAACATTATTATTAACAATAACAACTGAGCAAAGGAACTCCATTTAACATAATCAGCGGTGGCATAACCTGTAGTTGTTATGATTGATATGACCTGAAATACACCAAATCTAAAGGATTCCTCAAAGGATTCGTAATAGCTAAATCTTAAATGAAGACTAATGATTAATATGGTAAGGAGAACTACAAAAAAATAGAAACGAAATTCAGCATTTTTAAGGAAAATTTTATAATTTCCTCGCATAAAGTAAAAATAGAGAGCAAAATTAGCACCTCCAAGAAACATGCCTAAGCTTGAAATATAATCTATCAACGGACTGTTAAAATATCCAATGCTTAAATTCTTAGTTGAAAAACCTCCGGTTGATATGGTGGTAAAGGCATGACAGATGGCATCATACATTTCCATACCAGCAAGATAGTAAAGCAGTACTATTAAAAGCGTTATTCCTGCATATATTAACCAGAGAGCTTTTGCAGTATCAATTATTCGTGGTCTTAACTTGTCAACGCTTATTTCTGGCACTTCAGCTTTAAAAAGTTGCATTCCACCTGTTCCAATTATAGGTAAAATAGCAAGAGCAAAAACTATAATTCCCATTCCTCCAATCCACTGGGTCATGCTTCTCCAAAATAGAAGTCCTGCAGGAAGGCTTTCTACATCTGAGAAAATACTTGCACCTGTGGTTGTAAATCCTGACATAGACTCAAAAAAAGCATCAGTAAAGGAATTTACCGAGGCAGTAAAAACATAGGGAAGAGAACCAAATAAACTAACGCTAATCCATGAAAGAGTAACTATCATAAAGGCTTCCCTGTACATAATTTCTTCGTGCCTGTATTGTTTCGTAAGAGAAAGCATTAAAGTCCCTGAAAAAAGAGTAAGAAGCAAAGATGCACCTAATGCAGGTAAATCACCAGATTTATTTATGATAGAGACTAAGACTGGTACAGCCATAAAAATTGACAGAATTATAAGGATAATGCCTACTATGTTAAATACGGTTTTAAAATTCATATAAGAAGCTTCTCGACCGCTTTTATAGATTCTTTCAGGGCAAAGATGATTAGCTTGTCTTGTTCTCTAATTATGTCCTCTCCAGATGGAATAATTATTCTATCATCTCTAATAATTGCACCAATGATAGAATTTTTCGGGAATATTCCTTCCTTTAAATTTCGACCAACTATAGAAGATTTCTTAGATACTTTCACTTCCATAATTTCAGCCTTATTTTCTGCAATTGCTGTGAGTGAAAGCACTTCACCTTGCCGTATATATCTGAAAATTATGCCAGCGGTTATGAGTCTAGGACTCAGGACAGACTGTATTCCTAAGTTGTGGGCAAGGGGAATATAATCTGCTCTATTTACAAGGGAAATAACCTTTTTTGCACCTAATTTTTTTGCAAGAAGAGCTGCCATAATATTTAATTCGTCATTGCCTGAGCAGGCAATGTAAGTATCTATATTAGCAATGTTTTCCTCAATTAATAGTTGCTTATCCGCTCCATCTCCGTGAAGTACCAATGTTTTTCCAAGATGCTTACTTAAAAATTTACACTTATCTGCCTCCCTCTCAATTATTTTAATGTCTGCTTTGTTTTCCATCATGCTCGCAATATAGTAGCCAATTCGTCCACCGCCAAGAATCATAATTTTTTTTGCTGGATTTCCAGAAACTCCCAAGCTTTTTGCTACCTCCTGTATTTGCTCCTTAAGAATTGGTATATATACAATGTCACCTTCCTGTAAATAATCCTCACCACTGGGAATAATAACACTTTCGTCTCTCTCAATGGCTCCAATTATAAGGTCTCGGTTTAAAAAGGTTCGAATGGCTTTTAACTTTTTTCCATTTACAGGACTATCCTTTGGAATTTTAAATCCGATAACCATAATTTTTTCCTGTTCAAATCCTATAACCTCACTGGCAAAGGGATTCTCAATCAGCTTCGTAACTGCTTGGGCTGCTTCTAGTTCAGGATTAATAGCAGGATCTATATCAAGATTTGCACTACCAAGAAGTTCCTTATTAAAAAAATAGTCAGGATTTCTTATTCGAGCTATTTTCCGTTTGATTTTGAACATTGCCTTTCCAAGAAGGCAGGCAATCATGTTAGTTTCATCGCTGTTTGTCACAGCAAGCAAAATATCAGCCCTATCTGCACCTGCCTCTTTAAATGCTGAAGGATCGCTTCCCTCAGCTTCTATGGTAGCTATATCTAGCTCCTCTGCGACTTTTCTTAATTTGTTCCCATCTCTGTCAATTATTACAACATCAACTCCCTCATAGGTAAGAAACTTTGCTATCTGATATCCAACCTCTCCTGCTCCAACGATAATTACTCTCATCTTTTCTCTCTTTTAGATTTTTTTCGAGATATTATAGCATTTAAGGCTAAAGTTGGGCAAATAAAAGGATGAATCGGTTATTTGAAGGTTTTTAGCTAAGAAAAAAGGTTATCTTTAATAGATCATAATTTTTCTTCTTTTCATGTTCACTTGGCCTAAAGATTTAAAGATAACCTATTTATAAAATTAACATGGATTTTGAGAACACTTTATTAACATCATTTAAAAAGTTTCCTGGTTATGTCTTCTTCCTTTTTTTCTCCCCATTTTGTCTCATCTATTGAAGGAATTGAACTTCTTCCTTGTTTTTCTTCCTCATAGCGTTTAAGGATGCTATCAAGCTCTTTATCATCTTTTGGCTTCCAAAGCCCTCCTTTGACACCCTCAAGGATTAGATCGTAGACTGCCTTTTCTATTACCTCCTGTATAGCCATTTCTACAGGCTCATTGAAAGAGATGCCAGTTTCAGCTTCGAAGAGTCTGTTAAGTCTAACAAACCTGAATATTCCGATGGAAATCTGCTGAGATAAAACAGTTTTTGTAGTCTGCACAGTTTTTAAGACTGCTCCTGTTTTCACAGATACAGCTCTCAAATAAACGGTTACTCTATCCACCCTATATTCTGCGGCTCCACCTGCTCCAAAATATTTAGCACCAAGACCACCTGTTGATATATTGGAATCATAGCCAATAATGCCACCTTCAAGAATAACACCAGCGTAAAGAAGTGGTGGAAGTGCTTCCATAGACTTTTTCTGTTCTTCACTAAGATATATATCTCTCATTTGAAGTATAATTTTTCTTTCCTGAAGCAAGTTTGCAAGCCCTTCTCTTTCAAGCGGAATAAACCAACCACTATCTTCAAGTGCTTTTATTAGAATAGAAGTTGCACCCTGAGTTACAGCTGTTGAGAAATTTGTTGCATTAGTTGGAGCCTTGTATTGTCCGGTCTGGTCACGAAATTTATAGACAGCAACAGGAATTGGCTGGGCTGGCTTGGGCAATGCGGTTAAATCCTGATGAATTGACGTAATATAATCAGGACCACTGGTTGCTCGCATTGAGGTAACTTCTGGCTTAAGTGCCATACATCCTCCGAGAAAAACTATAAGAGAGAGAAATAGTAATTTAATTGTAAATTTTTCCTTCATCATCTTTTTTTCTCCTTTCTCTTATGGTGTTGATATAGGTATTTGATAGGTCCACTGCTGTCCGCTTGAAGTATCTGTAATTAAAAAGGTAACAATATTTCCGTTTATTGCTTTCACTAAAATTGTTAGACCACCTAATTCATAATTATCTCCCACGTTTGGTGTTATATCGCCCTTATATACTCCTTCAAGAATATTCCCCAAGTATTGAGCTTGAAATGCAGGATTTAATTGCTCCATAATTGATAGCTTTTCTGTTTTCTCTTTGAACTTATTTTGTATCTGAGCCTGTTGAAGCAAAAATGAGCCATTTAGAGGATTCCCACCGAATGAGGGATTTGTAAACTGGAAAATAAGCTCACTTGCAGATAAAGAACTTGTAAAGAGAATAATTGAACAAAAAATAACAATAAATCTTTTCACTTTAAACCTCCTTTTATCGTATCTTTTCTTCTTCTAATAGTTTTTGATATTCTTTCCAGTTAATAAAGAAATAATTTATGGTTTCGCTTGCTTCGTTTGCTTTTTCCTCTATGTCATCAAAACGAGAACTTACAAAATTTTGATATAAAACAATTTCGTTTATTGAAACAGATATTCTGCTTCCAAACTGAGGGTCCACAAATTCATCTACGATAATGTTGAAATATTCCATCCCTGGCATTTTTTGTATTTTTAAATAAAAGATCTCATAAAAATCGTGCCCTACCTTTGTTCTAGTTTTGTCAATAATTAGTCCTTCTATTTGACCGCTCACAGAAGAATGGACCAGAAGAACAATTATCAGTGCTTTAGCTATTAATCTCATGTCATTTTTCCTTTTTTTTGAAAATCCTGTCTTCACTTATTAAAATTCCATCTTTGTAAACATTTAGCTGAATTTTATATTCATCATCTATGTTTTCGTTGATTGTTACCTGATGAAAACACTTCCACTGTTGTGGTTCAAGAGAAACTAAAGAGGTTTGTGAACTTTTACTTGTACCCTGTCCACCTGTTCTCTCTACAATAGTTTTGATAAGGAGTTTAACACTTTGATAGGTATTATTTTTACAGCATGCATGAACCTTTAAATTTCCTTCACCTGTTTCAATGACGAGCCAGGCTTCATAGTTCTTCTGTCCTGCAGAGAAACAGGCAGTAAAGCTACTCACTAAAAAGCCTATGCATGTACAAATAAAAATAAACACTTTCATGACTAAATCCTTTATTGAAAAACAACTTTTACTTTACCAACTCCTACTTGCATTAAATTGCTAGAATTACCATTTGTTCCTTGAACACCTTGGATTTGAAAGGATACATTAAAAAAGCCTATTTGTATAACTGAGGCTGTATTATAGGATGTCAGTTGAATTTGGGTAGCTTTGTTTCCAGCACCATATTGAATTGCTGATACTGAGTTATTACTACCTACCTGAATCTGAGTGGTAGAGTTAAAAAATCCAGTCTGTTGTGCATAGGCAAAATTTTGCATTGCCGACTGCATCTGATATGCCGTGTTTTTACTTCCCTGCTGAAATATCTCAGCATTGCTTCCAATAGAAGAAAGATTTTGTTTTATGGTAGCAATGTTATTTATTCCTTCTTGCAATATGCTTGCCCTACTAATTGTTGCTTGCTCGATATAAGCAGAATTAAAACTTCCAATCTGCTCTATTTGAGCAATTCCGCAACCTCTATATCCTATATAGCCACAATCAAAGGCTTCAGCTATAAAGCATCCGAATAATGTAATCACTCCAGTTACTATCCATAGCCCTTTCATCTTTTTCCTCCTTCTAATTTAATGGGGCGGATTTTCCGCCCCATTAATATACCCGGCATAATATGCAAAATTAAGCCTACTTTTGAAGAACTGTAGCTGAATTAGCCCATCCGCTCTGATTTACTGTTGCAGTATAGGCACCTCCCAATTGTGTTCCCTGGGAGATTGAACTTGAATTCCCTATACCATTTTGAACAGTGGAGGCTAAATTCTTATTACTATACTGCCCAACGCTTGCGTGGTTAGCAAAGCCGTTTTGTGTAACAAATGCATCATTAGTATCTCCATACTGATTGATGTTTGCCTGGTTCATCATTCCTGTCTGAGCGATAGAGGCTTCATTATGATCAGCAAAAATATGCTGATTTATTGATGCCTTGTTAGCAATGCCTAACTGGCTAATAGTTGCCAAATTTGATGAAAAACTGCCGCCATTTTGAGTTATATCTGCCTGGTTTAATGAACCAATCTGCACTATTTCTGCCTCTGTGCAACCATAATAGCCATTTCCTCCACAAGGACTCTGGCATCCACCAGGAGGGCAAAAGGCCATACTTATTACTGGCACGCTAAGAATGAGTAAAAGTGCTAAAATTATTTTTATCATTTTTTTTCACCACCTTTCTTTTTTAGATTTTGCAGTCCCATTTATGCCGGGCCTAATTCCTGATTTAACTTTAACATAGGGGGATAATAATAAAAATCCATCAGCAGGCCATATTTTTGAGGTTGATAGTTTAGATTTTTAAGTAAAAAGTATTAATACTGAAGTTGCATTTTTTCGAAGGTTTTAAAAAATTTTATAAAGTTGCTGTTGTAGAGAGGTACGATAAAATTTAAAATCAAGAAAAATAGCGAAGATTATACTTGTCAAATAAAAGTTTTTGCAGCTCTTCTATTTTTCTGAAAACATTTTTAAGTATCTCTCTTTCTGTTTTTGATAATTCCCGGGGATTTATGTAATTGTCAGGTTGTAATCCAGCTCTTATTTTTACAGCCTGTGTCTTTAGTCTTAGATTCATTAGAAATCGGTAACTTTCTTCAAGATCCTTTGAAAATTGAGGGGTAAAGACCGAAGAATCTTTTAATTTTCTTATTCTTTCAAATGTATTAGTAATTTTTATGCCGCTGTGAAGAGAAAGTACTCTAATGCCTTGAGTGATAGGGAAAATTCCGTATTTTTTTATATCAATTTCACCCCGATGGTCTCCGTCTTTTTCAGTTTTTATATTGCCCCAGAAACCAATGGGTGGCTTAAATTTTATTGCCTCAGAGGCCAGAAAAGGTAGAAAGTGCCTTGAATCTTTTATTCTCGTCATAATGTAGTTCCACAAATCTTCTATTAGCTCAGTACTTCCATAGACTTCTCTAAAATCAAAGAAAATGCTTATATTCAATATATTATCCGGTTTAGGATTTTCCATCCACTTTCCAATTTCTCGATACCACTCTTCTTTTGTTTTTCTCCAATAGGGATTTGTTATCATAACATCTCCTGGACAAGGTGGAAATCCAATTTTGAGTAGATAGGAGATATACTTTTTCGAAAAGACTTCAAAATAATCCCTTTCCCGTTGCCCACCATCAAATAGGAGCGCATTGTCTTGATCAGTTTTTAAGCTTTGCTCTTTTCTACCTTCTGAGCCTATTACCATGATTGCATATCTGCAAGGTGGTTCTCCAAGTTCTTCCTCTACAATTTTTGCCACTCTTGCCATGAAACGGTCATTCAACTCAGCTAAATACTTCCCAACATATTCAGGGTCTAAACCAAAGAAAACTCCTTCAACAACGCTCTCATTAACAAGTGAATAAAGATAGGCAAGCTCATCTATACTTTTCGCTCTATCTATCTCCTTTATTAGAAAGAGAATATTTTTGCTTTCATGGGATATTACCACTCTGTCATCAAGAATACCCCATATTGCTCCACCTTCTTTAATAACCAATTTTCTTATACCATGCTTTGCCATAGAAAGAATCGCATTGAAAAGTGGTTCCGATGAGTCCATTGATATTACTGGAAATGAGGCTATTTCTTCAGCTTTTACATAAACAGGATTAATATCCTTAGCTAAAACTTTTTTTATAATGTCTCTTTCGGTAATTATGCCAATTTCTCCGTTTCTCTCAACAAGGCAAAAGGTTGAGTCATGGGATGCCATAGTTTTTGCAGTTTCAATAATATTTAAATCTCCTCTAATCAGGAGGGGTTCCTTAATTTTTAAGTCTTTAATTCTCACATCCATAAACCTTTCCATATGAAAGGTGCTTCTAAGGGTTGGAGTATAATGAAGTCTCTTAGCAAGTTCCTTTGTAAAATATTTTGCTAATTCATCATATTTAGAAAGCAATTTTAGGAAGGTTTCTTTTTTTATATGAAGAATTTTGGTGTTATCCTCCACTACTCTTGCCGTTGAAACAGGCGGTAAATCGCTCATTAGAGACACATATCCAAAAATATCTCCTCTTTTTAGATGTGCAATGAGTTGACTGTTTTTTTCAAGAAAAATCTCTCCTTCTAAAATTATGTAAAGATGATCAAGAGGTTCAGAGGCTTCTTTAAACAGGATCACGCTTTTTTTGTAAGTCTTGATAATACTTTCAGAGACTATTTGTTCAATTTCTTCATCAGGAAGACTGTCAAAGGGATAGGTCAGTTTAAGTATTTCTTTTGCTTCCATTGTTTCACAGATATTTTACAGTTAATATTCTAAGCAAAATAATAGTAAGTATTATAAAAATTGTGGTTCCCTTTGGGAAAATTTTTCTAAACAAAATATAAATTGGTTCTGTAACTCTTACAAATAGACTATATATTGGATTTTTAGGGTCTTTTGTGAAAAGAGAAATTGTGGCCCGTCCTATGACGAGCCACATTATAAAAGCAAGTGTATAGTTTACAAAAATCTCAACAATCATTCCTCAGCTCCGGCTCCGACAGCACCCTTAGGATATCTTATATTATCCACAAACTTCTGAATTTCTTCTGATGGAGCCTTTGTAAGTCTTGATACTATCAATGCTATTATTATATTGGCAGGCAAGCCAAAAATTCCAGATGCAATGGTCTTTATGCCAAACCAGTCCATACCATAGAATCTACTTCCTATAATATAGTATCCAGTTATTAAAAGACCAACTATCATTCCGCTTATAGCACCTGCCCTGTTCATTCTTTTATCCCAGATTCCAAGTACAAGAGCGGGAAAGAAAGTGGCTGCAGCAAGGGAAAATGCCCATGCCACAAGTTCTACTATTATGGCAAGTTTAAAGCTTGCTACATAAGCGCCAATAGCAGCTACAACAAGAAGCAAAGCTTTTCCAATCTTAACTCTTGTGGAGGGTGAAAGATTAGGATTTATTATTTTGTAATAAAGGTCATGGGATATGGCGTTAGAAATAGTTATTAGCAGGCCATCAGCAGTGGATAGTGCTGCAGCTAATCCACCAGCAGCTATAAGTCCTGCAACTACATAAGGAAGTCCTGCAATTTCGGGAGTGGCAAGAACAACAGCATCAGGCCTTATTATTATCTCAGAAAATTGGATTATACCATCACCATTTAAATCCTTAATTGAAATAAGCCCAACTCCTGCCCATTTAGCTGCCCATGCGGGAAGAGAACTAAAGGCCTGACCTACAAGATTTGTGAGAACCTCACTTCTTGCAAAAGCAGCATAAGCTGGAGCTGTAAAGTAAAGAAGAAAGATGAAAAATAGTGCCCATGCTGCTGAGCTACGAGCTTCTCTAACGGTTGGAGTGGTATAGAACCGCATTAATACATGAGGTAGCCCTGCTGTTCCGACCATAAGGCAGAAGGTAAGGGCTAAGAAATTAACAATTCCCTTTGTATCAGCAGGTGGCTGAACATAAGAGCGAGGAGGCTTTGACATTGCTTGAGCTTCTTTCATGGCTGCGGTCCACTTTTCCTTTGCCTCTTCAGGTGATTTAGGATAGTCCTTAAGGGCTTTTTCAACAGATGCTCTTTCAGTTGAACCTACAGGTAAAGAAGATAATTTTGCCTCGAGTTCTTGCTTTCCCTTTGCCCAGCTATCAGGAAGAGCTTTTATTTTACCACTTAACTCATCTGCCCTTGCTTTCCAGATATTCCTTACTTCAATTTCCTTTTCATCGTTTTTTAATTGAGCTTGCTTTGTTTCGATTGTCTGCAGTGCTTGACCGTACATTACTTGAGGTATGGGAACTCCTGTATGCTTATATGAAATTGCTACCACAGGAATTAAATATGCCACAATTAAAATAATATATTGTGCCACCTGAGTCCAAGTAACTGCTCGCATTCCTCCAAGGAAAGAACAAACAAGAATACCTGCTAGTCCAAGAAATACACCGACTTCGAAGGTTATACCAATAAATCTACTGGTGATAATTCCAACGCCAGTGATTTGAGCAACGAGATAGGTAAAAGACACGAGTAAAGCTGCGATTACTCCCACTATTCTTGGGAATTTTCCACCATATCTTGCTTCAAGAAAATCTGGAATCGTATATTGTCCGAATTTTCTCAAATAGGGCGCTATAAGAACTGCAAGAAGCACATAGCCACCTGTCCAACCCATTATAAAAGCAAGACCATCGTAGCCTTGATTGTAAAGTGCACCAGCCATTCCAATAAAAGAAGCTGCACTCATCCAGTCTGCTGCAGTAGCCATTCCATTGAACACAGCAGGAACTTTCCTACCAGCCACATAATATTCTGCAACTATAGAGGTTCTCGATATTATTCCAATTGCTGCATAAACTCCTATGGTTCCAAATAAAAAGGCATATCCAATATAGGTTGGTTTAAGTCCCATTCCCTCGGCAATCCAGAGGGCTATGACAAAAAGAGCAAATACACCTGTGTAAACGCCGTAAATTTTTCTTAACTGTTTACTCCATGCATCCATTGCCATTTTATTCCTCCTCCTGTAGTCCGTATTTTTTGTCTATTTCATTCATTTTCACAGAATAAATGAGATTGAGCAGAACGAAAACAACAAGGGAACCCTGAGCTGCCATATAGTAACCAAATGGAAATCCAAATACAACAAAACTGTTTAAATATCCTGCAATAAGTGAGGCTCCGTAGGACACCAATGCCCATATTAAAAGAATTACCGTCATGTAAAGCCTGTTTTTGCTCCAGTAAGCCTTTAAAGTTTCTCCTGTGACCATAAAACACCTCCTAACTAAATTTGATAGGTCCTCTCATGATGACCAAACATGTATCCTGATACATGTGGGCTACCAATTTTTTTTAAAAAATCATGCCATCTCAAATTTAATGGCTGAATAAGAGAAATTTGTCTTTGAAAAATCTGAGCTGTAACAAAAGAATCATAGAGAGCATCGTGAAGTCTTTCAACTTTTATATTAAAGGCTTCTGCAATATCTGGAAGACTCTTTATTCCTTTGTATTTCTTTGGTATAATACCTCGTTCAACGAGCCAGTTAAATATAATGTAGGTATCAATAGCCGTAGGATTAAAATATATTTTCAACCATTTTTTTATTTCTTTCCTGAGAAATCTGATGTCAATCTCTACAAAATGTCCCACCACTGTTCTATTACCAGCAAAGTCAAGAAATTCTTTTAAAATTGGACAGACATGTGGAGAGTTTTTTATTTCTGAGGCAGTAATTCCGTGCACAAGAACTGTAGATTTCTGAGCTTCACACTGCGGATTAAGTAATCTATAGAATACTTCACCAAGAAGAATTCTTTTGTCTTCCATTCTAATTGCTCCTATTGAGAGGATTCCATCTTTTTTTTCGTCAAGGCCTGTTAATTCTGTGTCAACTACAACAAATTCTTTTCTTTTAGCAATTTCATCCTCTATCTTTTCTTTCTTAAAAAATGAAAACATACCATGATAGAATCAAAAATCATGCCAATTTAACAAGTATAATTTTATTAGGGAGATAGGCTTTGTAATGTTACCTTAGGTAATTTTTGATGAAAAAAGGTAACCTTCTACTTTTTCGTGAGACCCCATTTTTTTCGTTTTTCCCAAAGGGC
>CAKZQH010000050.1 GCA_937139565.1 uncultured Nitrospiraceae bacterium
TATGCCAATGAGGCAAAGAAAAATAGAGAAGACATTGAGGGCGTATTATGTTTTGAGTCCATAGGTTATTACTCTGATTCGAAAAGATTATTTGTGAGGCAATTCGGTTCGTTGACGAATAATTTCAAATCTGCTACAATTTACCATGTATTTTATTTTTTTGCTTCTTATTTGTTTATTACTTCTGCCTTCATCAAGCTGGAGTGAAAAGCTCTTTTTCCTTCCAAAAAGTTTATTAATTATTCCCGAAGAAAGCGCTGTTAGGATTAAATGGATACTAACACCTGAATCAAAAGAGCAAGCCCAAAGAATAAATTCAGAAAAGGTTAAATTAGTAGTTGATATCAAAAATGAACCAGTTATTGTTTACGAAAATAAGCTCCTTGTTTATCCCCGTTCAGGTTATTTCATAAAACTAAAAGAGCCCGTAAATGATGCAATATGCCTTGACAGCGGAGTTATGCTATTTTCAAATGGTGAGATTTTTGGATATTTAGAAATAGAAAAAACTCAAGAACCCTTTCCCAGAGGAAAGTTAAAGGCAATAGCAAAACTCCCAATTAAGAACTCTCATATCTTTAAAGGAGATGAAACAGTATATGTTTCAGGATTTAATGGAAGAACAAAAAAGTATGAGATTTATATATTCAATAACAGGTCAAGGAGCTTTGAGAAATTGTTAAGTTTAGATAAACCTGTTTACTCAATTAGTGGTAAAGGAAATGATGTTTACCTAGCTAATGGAAATGTTGTATTTGAATATAAAAAGAGCAAGATCAACCATATATATTCCCATCCAAGAGAGGAAATAAAGGAGATTTTTTATAATGAAAAGGTTGGTCTAATTTATAAAACTTCCAATGGCATTGGAATTATAAAAAAAGATGGAGCCCTTGAGTTTTTACAAACTGAAAATCCTTTAGTATTTCTCAAAGGCACAAGCCTATTTGTCTTTTTTCCTTCTGTTTCAGCAGTGGCAGAACTCTTAAATATTGATGACCTCAAAAATTTTTCCTTTAGTGTTTTAAAGATAATAGATGTGCACCAAACCTTTTAGGAGATAAATATTATGAAAAAAATCGTTGGTTTTCTAATCATAATACTGATAATTCTTGCTAACTATTATTATTCATTTTCAGGAAGCATTCCCACACCAACTTCGAAATGTGAAGGTACCCAAATGCTTGACGGAACCTATATTCCTGCAGGACAGGTAAGAGAGATAACTTACGGTGGAGTTAAATACCGATGCGTTGGATGTGGTAACTGTACCCCTATATCAAGCCATTCGCAGGGAAGTTCATACCATACACCATCACATTCTCCATCAAGAGGACTTTCACCCTCCCAACAGATGGCCATAGGTCTAATGGGAGCCTTCTTAAGTGGATTTTTTGGTGCTCTTTTTGATCCGCCAGATTTTTCAGATGACTATGAGCAAAGAAAAAAAGAACTTGAAGAACAAAAAAGAAGACAAGAGGAGGAAAGAAAAAAGGAGGAGGAGATAAAAAAGCAAATTTTATCTCAATATAACTCTCTTCTTACACAGGCAAAAACTCAGATGCAAACACAACAAAGCCAGGTTAACTCCTCTTCTTTTACCTTTCAGACCCTTGGAGGACAACTTACTTCCTTTCAATGGAATTCACCATCACTGCCTAAGGATAAACCAGAAGAAAAAGCCGAGGCAATTATATCACGCTCAGACATAAACAGCATTATGGGAAATGTTATTCAGGATAAGATGATGGAAAAATTGGATGAAAAAATTGAAGATTTTGGTGGAAAAATAATAGGCAAAGTGGATGAAAAATACAAGAAACAATGGGGTTCAAAGTTCTACGAAAGGGGTATTCCAATTATGAAAATTGCTGTTACTGCAAAAACCGAAGGAGTAGTCTCCGCTGGTGTTGAAACAATTAATTATGGCGTGTCTCTCATTCCAATGCCTGCCTTACAAGGAGAAGTTGCTGATGTAGGAAGGAAGATTTACACTAGAATCGCCTTTACAGCCCTTGATAAATTCCTGAGCGAAACCGAGAAAGCAGCAGATATACTTGGTTTCAATTTTAACAAAGATGAATTTATCCCAACTTCATCAAAAATAACCCCGAAATTTTAAGAAAAACCTTATATTTCAATAAGTTAGCTATTTCTAATCTTAT
>CAKZQH010000051.1 GCA_937139565.1 uncultured Nitrospiraceae bacterium
TTGGGCTGTTCGCCCATTAAAGCGGTACGTGAGTTGGGTTCAGAACGTCGTGAGACAGTTCGGTCCCTATCTGCTGTGGGCGCAGGAGACTTGAGGGAGGCTACCCCTAGTACGAGAGGACCGGGGTGGGCGGACCTCTGGTGTTCCAGTTGTCGCACCAGCGGCAATGCTGGGTAGCTATGTCCGCAAGGGATAACCGCTGAAGGCATCTAAGCGGGAAGCCCGTCCCAAGATAAGGTCTCCCGTTCCTGGGGAAACTCAGGAACCTAAAGGCCCCTGGTAGACTACCAGGTTGATAGGCTGGAGGTGTAAGCATCGTAAGGTGTTTAGCCTACCAGTACTAATAGGCCGTGCGTCTTGACTTACTCTTTTACTTCTTCTTGTCATAAATCTTAGGCTCTTTATTAAAAGAGAGGAAGGGCATACCCTTTCTCTCTTTTATTTATATTTTTTTTGCTTTTTTAAAAAGGGTTGAATTTTTTATAAAAATTGGTATGATTGTATTATAAAAAATCTTTTAATGAGGACTAGGCAATATGAAGGAGAGAGACCTTTTTGAGGAAATAGTAAATATTGGAAAAAAAAGAGGAAGACTTACCTACGACGAAATTAATGAAGCTCTTCCATCAGAATATTATTCACCTGAGGAAATAGAGGATCTTATAGATGTATTGAGTGACATGGGAGTTAGGGTTGTAGATGAGGAGGAAGCTTTTCTTGAAGAGGAAGAGGAGATAGAAGAAGAGGAACATGTTGAAGATCTTGTTCAGGCGTACTTTAATTCAATGGGAGACATTCCCATTCTTACCAAGGAAGAGGAAATTGAACTTGCTAAGAAACTTCAGGAAGGCAAAAGTATAATTCGGGAAACAGTAGTTGCTTTACCAATCTACAACAAAATTGTAGATGAAATAAACAGAGAAGAAGAATCGGAAAATTTAACTGAAGATGAAAAGGCTGAAGAAGCTCTTAGTCGAACCATTCTTCGCTTGGAAAATTTAATTAATGATTTAGAAAAAGTAGAGAATAAAATTCAAAAATACGGTTCTCTCAAGAGTTTGCGTAAAAATATAAACGATTTAAAAAATACAGGAGAAAACACTAAAAGCCTTGAAAACACATATAAGGAAGTTTCTTTAGAAATCAAAAGAATAGAAAATGAATCAGGCCTCAAAATAGAAGAATTAAAGAATATCTGGAACAAAATTTACAAGGCAAAATGCCTCGTAGAAGAGACAAAAAATGAACTAATTACGAGGAACTTGAGGCTTGTTGTAAATATAGCTAAAAACTATGTTGGAAGAGGCTTACCTCTTCTTGACTTAATCGAAGAAGGTAATATTGGTTTAATGAAGGCAGTAGATAAATTTAAATATGAGAAAGGCTTTAAGTTTTCGACCTATGCAACATGGTGGATTAGACAGGCTATTACGAGGGCACTCATTGATCAAACAAAGACTATTAGGGTGCCTGTGCATATGATGGAATTCTATAACAGAGTTACCAAGGCATCCCGTGAACTTACTCAACAGTTAGGAAGAGAGCCAAGCAATGAGGAGATAGCTGAAAAATTGGGAGTTCCTGTAAGAAAGGTTGAAGAGGTTTTTAGAGCCATTCAGGATCCAATTGGTTTACAGACTCCGATAGGAGATGAAGATACTGAATTAGAAGATTTTATCGGAGATAAGACATCACCTTCTCCTGTTTCAGAAGCAGAGAGAATAGAGCTTAGTGAACACATTCAGAGAATTCTTAAGACTTTAACTCCTAAGGAAGAAAAGGTAATAAAGATGAGGTTTGGAATTGGGGAAGATAGGGATCACACCCTTGAGGAGGTAGGAAGATATCTTTCCATTACAAGAGAGAGAGTTAGACAAATAGAGACAAAAGCACTCAGAAAATTAAAACATCCAAGTAGATTAAGGCTTTTAAAAATGCTTCTTAGCGATACTGTTGAAAATAGAAAGTGACCCATTTAGAGGAAATATCTAAACTTGTTAGATATTATATTCTTGCATCTACCTCCACGGCAGGATCAGGACATCCAACAAGTTGCTTGTCAGCTGTAGAGCTTATGGTAGGCCTCCTTTTCGGAGGCTTTTTTTATTATGATGCAGAAAATCCTTCCTATCATAATAACGACAGATTAATTTTTTCTAAAGGGCACGCAGTTCCTCTTTTATATGCGCTGTGGTGCGTTGCAGGAGTTATAACAGAAGAAGAGCTTTTTACTCTAAGAAAATTTGGTTCATCTCTTCAGGGTCATCCTGTAAGAGATTTTCCTTATTGTGAGGCCGCAACCGGTTCATTGGGACAGGGACTTTCAATTGGAGTTGGAATGGCTGTAAATGGAAAGTACTTAGATAAACTTAATTATAGAGTGTTTGTACTGCTCGGTGATAGCGAGATGGCTGAAGGCTCTGTTTGGGAAGCAATACAATTAGCTTCATACTATAAGCTTAACAATCTCATAGGAATTATAGATGTAAATAGGCTTGGTCAGCGTGGAGAAACTATGTATGGTCATAATTTAGAGTCCTATGCGAATATGGTTTCATCTTTTGGTTGGAAGACACTTGGTATTAACGGTCATGACTTTGGTCAGATTTTAAAAGCCTATGAAGAGGCATTTAATTCCAATTCTCCTACAATGATTATTGCAAAAACATTGAAAGGCAAAGGTGTCTCCTTTCTTGAAGACAAAGAAGGTCATCATGGGACACCTCTTAAGGAAAACGAATTGAACAATGCAATTAGAGAACTTGGAGAGATAAAAAGGATAAAGGCAACGATAAATAAGCCGCAAAGAGTAGAAATTAAAAGGGAAAGTATTGCGGAATTGATTCCTTCAAGAGATTACAAATTAGGAGAAATGATACCTACAAGGCGAGCCTATGGAGAGGCACTTGTAAAGCTCTTTCCTCGTTATCCGAATATGGTTATTTTGGATGCAGAGGTGAGTAATTCCACCTACGCTGAAATTTTTAAAAAATTCTATCCAGAGCGTTTTTTTGAGTGTTTTGTAGCAGAACAAAACATGGTTGGTATGGCAGTTGGGCTTGCATTAAGAGATAAGATTCCATTTGTCTCAACCTTTGGTGCCTTTCTAACCAGAGCCTTTGATCATATTAGAATGGCTCAGTACAGCGAGGCAAACATTAAGTTTGTTGGGTCTCACGCAGGTGTATCAATAGGAGAAGACGGCCCCAGCCAGATGGCATTAGAAGATATTGCAATGATGAGAAGTATATTAAATAGCGTAGTTCTTTATCCCTGTGATGCAGTATCGACGGAAAAATTATTAGAAGAAGCAGCTAAATATAAAGGGATTGTTTATATAAGAACAACTCGAGGAGCAACTCCCGTTATTTATAGAGATGATGAGGAATTTCCTATTGGTGGTTCAAAAACCTTGAGGATTTCAAGAGAGGATGTTTTTACCATTGTTGGAGCTGGTATAACCCTGCATGAAGCTCTTAAGGCCCATGAAAAACTTAAGGAATATGGAATTATGACAAGAGTCATTGATTTATACAGCATAAAACCTCTGGATATTGAGACACTAAAGAGGGCTTTAATTGAAACTAGAGGGATTATAACAGTAGAAGATCACTATAGAGCAGGTGGAATAGGAGAAGCTGTAAAGGCTGAGATAGGTAGTGATAAAATTTATATTCTTGCCTGTGAAAAAATTCCAAAAAGTGGAAAGCCAGAGGAGTTACTCGATTACGAAGGAATTTCGGCAAGCAGAATCGTAGAGTTCATACTTAATCTCACTCATTAAACCACACAAGCCAGATAATGAAACAGGTTTAAAAAAGTTGGGCATAAGGAAGCTTCTCTTTTATTTTCTCCAATGTGCTCTTTAATTTTGGTAATGGAAAGGGACATTCTTTTATATCTTCACCTAAAAGAGAGATTGCAGAGGGAATGTAGGTTAGGAATATTTTTTTTCCCTTTTTAAGGGATAGGAATCCGTAAGCTCCAAGAGCCTGCATGTGTCGCTGCAATCGACAAAGTATTAATTCTTTTTTGAAAGTTTTAAATTCAGAATAAAAAGATTTGGGATAGCGATTACTACAAATTTCAATATAGTAATTTACAGCCTTTTGTCTTATAGTATCACTTAAATTTACATAGGGGTCCCAAAGTAGTGATGCCAAGTCATAAGAAGGTGGTCCCCATCTTGCACTCTGATAATCAATAAGATAGGGAATGTTTCCTTTTAGGATAATGTTTTGACTCTGCAGATCTCTATGAAGTAATACTTTTTTTGCCTCTTGAAGCTCATTGGCAATTAAATGAAATTCTTCCTCTATATTTTCATTTTCAATGCCAAATAAAGCATTTACACATTCTTTAAGAAAATACTCACTTTCCCATCTAAAATATTTGTAATCAAAGAGGGGAAGATTTATACCAAACCTAGAGGTGTCTATCTCCTCCCAGTGTAGCCGGGCTATCTGCTCAATTATTTTTTTGTAAATATCTAAAATTTCATTTTCCTCTCTTCGACACTGTAGCCAGCTAAACAAAGTTAAATCTCCTAAGTCTTCAAAAATTATGGTATTCTTTTTTCTATCTACTTTAATAATTTCTGGAACTTTTATCCCTTTATTTTTAAATATTTTTCCGAGAATTACCGATTTTTCAAATTCTTTAGTTACTTCTTCCCATTGGCAAACAACTCCGTTTGAGCATCGCCAGTAGGTTCTGTTAGAACCACTTTGAAAAAGTATTTCCTTTTCTTTTTGCCACCCATTTATGGAGATGATAAAATTTCTACCTATGATACTATCCTCTACTTTTTCTCTTTCACATGAAAACTCTGCCTCTGGTAGAATTATCAAATTTTTTCCTCTAAAATTTTTCTCTAAAGTCACATTTTTTTCGATAACCAAGTATCCTTCTGGCAATATTTTTTCGCATCCCCTTGATGAAGGGTGAACATAAATGGAGGTAGAGTTTCTTTTTAACTTATCAAAAACTGCTCTTGCATATCCTATAGGTGTTCCTATATCGTGCCAAAAGTTATATTTCACTCTGAAGGCTTTTATTTTTCTTCTACTATTCAGAGCTTTAAACCATAGTTCAATTATCGATGAAGGTCCTTCCTGGAGAAGCTCAATAATCCTTGGACTATATATGGCCACCCCTGTG
This sequence comes from uncultured Nitrospiraceae bacterium, assembly GCA_937139565.1. Taxonomy (GTDB): domain Bacteria; phylum Nitrospirota; class Thermodesulfovibrionia; order Thermodesulfovibrionales; family Thermodesulfovibrionaceae; genus Thermodesulfovibrio. The sequence goes on from CAKZQH010000051.1 coordinate 5,161, forward strand.
TAAGCAAGAGTTTTTTTAAATAAAATCTCTTTATTTGTTGAACGTTTAGTTATAATTCCAAGAAAATTATTATCATCATCCACAATAAGTTTATTATCTGGCAAATGGTCATGTATAAGAAGAGTAATATCGTTGGACTCTTTTATGTGCCAATCTAATGCCTCTTTTATATTTAAATCAGTATAAATATCGCAGTTATGGACTATAAAGAAATGCTTCTCAAGAAATTTTCTTGCGTTGTAAAGGGCTCCACCGGTATCAAGAATTTCAGTTTCCCAAAAAGTTTTTATAGGAAGTTCATTTTTTCTAATATAATCTTCAATTTCATGACCTTTGTAGTGTAGATTTATTCCAATATCTACGATTCCCATTTTTTTAAGGGATTTGTATATATGATCGAGTAAAGTCTCTCCTGCTATGGGCAACAGAGCTTTAGGTATATGCTCTGTGATTGGTCTTAATCTTTTAGAAAAACCAGCAGCAAGTATAAAGGCTTTAATCATAGAGAAGATAAGATGAGCGTTTTTTTAGAAAATTCCTTAACTTTTTTTGCCACTCAGTTTCTATTTCCTTAAGAGGCTTTCCAGATTCGATGTGAATTCGTAATTTTTCAGAGCCTGCAAGAATGTCAAATGGAAGCTTTTCAAATTCATACTCATAGGGTGGATTTCTCCACAGGTTAACACCACTGTAGAGCTCTTTGATAGACAGTAATATGGCCACTGCAGTTAAAACAGGTTTAAAGGTTTCTCTGTTTATAATATGAAGTTGAGCTCCTCCACATAGTTCACCTGCGAATTTGTTGAATGTCGGTGTAAAGTAAAGAGGTCTAAAAAACACTCCTTTAAGTTTGAAGTCTTTTAATTTCTTTATAAGTTTATCCGGTTCTATAAAAGGCGCACCAAATATTTCAAAGGGTCTAGTAGTGCCTCTCCCTTCACTAATAATTGTGCCTTCAAAAAGACACATTCCAGGATAAACGATTGCTGTTTCAAAAGTGGGCATGTTAGGTGAGGGCATAACCCATGGAAGAGAGGTTTGGTCAAACCACATATTGCGTCGCCATCCACTAAGAGGTATTACTGTAAGGTCAAGGTTGGGATAGAATCTGTCTTTGAAATATAGTGAGAGCTCACCAATGGTCATTCCATGTCTTATTGGTATTGAATGAAGCCCTACGAATGAAGTAAAATTCGTCTCAAGAAGTGGTCCTTCAGTGATATGACCTCCAATAGGATTAGGTCTATCAAGAATTACAACAGGAATTCCTGCTTTTTCACAGGCTTCCATGCATAGACTCATAGTCCAGATGAAGGTATAATATCGAGCACCCACATCTTGGAGGTCTATTATTAAATAGTCTATGGTTTTTAGCATCTCTTCGGTTGGCTTTCTGGTATTTCCGTAAAGACTAAATATGGGCAATCCTGTATCCTTGTCTATGAATCCTTCCCATTCGATCATATTATCCTGGGTGTTGCCGAAAATACCATGCTGAGGACCAAAAAAGGCTGATACAGTAATTTTTTTGCTTCTTAAGAGTAACTCCTTTGCATGGATTAATTTTCTGCTTACAGATGCAGGATGAATTAGCAGGCCTGCTTTTAGACCATAAAATCTCCTTGGAAGCATTCTTCCAATTCTATCTATACCACAAAGGACCATAAATAAATTCTACCTGGAACAATAGGGAAGATAACCATTAGTTAAAGGTTTTTGAACTAATCCGTCCGAACTTACTAAAAAAATTTCTCTTTTGCCCCTTCGATCAGACATGATGGTTATAAAATTTCCATCTGGACAAAAGGAAGGCTGTTCGTTATTTCCTTCATTTGTAACCTGTATCTGTGAACCTGTTGTAAAGTCAATCACAAAAATTTGAAAATTTCCAATAAGTGAGGATAGTGCTAACTTGCTTCCATCAGGACTTACGGAAGGTTCAGTATTGTATCTTCCCTGAAATGTTAATCTTCTTAAGCCCAGACCTCCCTCAGTCATTTCATAAATTTGCGGAGAACCTGCTCTATTTGAAACAAAAATTATTTTAGAACCAAATAAACGAGGAGATGATTCTACCCAGCGAGAAGATGTTAATGTTTTAACTTTTCCTGAAATATCCATTATTTTAATTTCCGATAAGTCGCCATCGTTTTGAAGATAAATAATTTGTGAATCTCCTATAACATCGCCAAGTTGAAGTAAAGCACGGGATTTCAGAATCTCCCTGTTAGTTTTTGACGAAAGTTCGAAAACTTCTATCTGCCAATTTCTTTTTTCAAGTGAAGAGTAGAAAATCCTATTTCCCCTTAGGATAACTCGAGAGATAATTTCTCTTCTTATTCCTGTATCATAAATGTTTTTACCGTTCCAGTTACTCAGAAATATGCCAGTGGAGTCTTTAAATTTTCTCAAAAACACGAATCGATTGAAAAAGGGAGAATCTTTACCAGTGAGCAGTTTAAAAATATCAGCTGAAATTAAATTGCCTGTAGATTCATCATTTTTTAAGGGATAATCTTTTGCAAAAATTGGTTTGTCCAAGGTGGTAGTAAAAATTTTAATTCCTATATTTCCATCGGTTTTACCTCTAATTACAATCTCCACATCTGTGGCCTTCCATAGGGAGGGATTAAAAGAATCTTCTTTATAAGGAAAAGGACCGTAGACTTTAAAATATTCAGTAAATTCAAGGTTATTCTTTATTGTCTCCCATGTTACAGGAATCCTATCAAAGCCCTCTAAAGCGATTGTTAGCTTCTTTATGCCAGGCTGATTGATGTCAATATAGATTTTTTCTGCCCAGATAGAGGAAGGCGGTAAAAAAAAGAGAAGAAACAGTGTAAGAAAAATTTTTTCCTTAATGATATTAAAAGAGATATAAAGTCTTTTTGAAAATCTCATGGTTTAAACCTCAAGCCTACGGTAATTTCTCCTCTTGGAGGAGGCAGAGGAGTAGAAGTTTTTATTGCTCTGATAACTGAGGAATCAAATAGAGCATTGCCGGATTTTTTTTCAAAACCTTCAATTATAGCTTCTCCATTGGGAAGTATTCTTATTAAAACCACTGCTTCGAGGTTTGTTGGAACTGTGTCAGGAATACTCCAGTTTTTTCTTATTAAGTTGGAAATCATGGAGAGATAGGTTGGAGAAACAGCTTCACCTTGGACATTCTTTATAGCTGTGGTGCCTTGAGATTGGGCCTGTTGTAAAATTTTTTTCTTTGCTTCCAAAGCAGCAATTCTTTCTTTGAGGAGCTTTTCATCGTTTTCTTTGCTACGCTCGATTGAGTTTCTACTCAGAGATTCCTCTTTTTTGGATACAGTTTTGGGAGTGTTTTGTAGGGTTTCGTTGATTTTTTGCTGTGATGGTTGTGCAAAAATTCCAGAGTCTTCTATAAGTGTCACATAGATGGGATTTTTTAAATCGGTTGAACTTTTTATTCCAAAAATTAGAGAGATAAATATTAAAAAATGAAACAAAATTGATAAGAAAAAGGAAGAATAGATTTTGTTCGTCATTTAGATTCTTTTGGTTCTGTTACCATTCCTATTCTTTCTATTCCAGAAGATTTTATCTCGCCCATTACTTCAGCAACAAGTCCATAGGGTACATCCTTATCTGCTTTTAAAAGAACTGTAGCAGAGGAATCTTTGTACAAAGATAGCAATCCTGATAAGTCGTTTTTATTAATCTGTTTTTCATTGAAAAATATTTTACCTTCTCTAGTTATTACGATATTAATTTTTTCAGTATCTTCAATACTTCTACCTTTTGCTTGTGGTAGATTAACATCAATACCCTGCTTCAACATAGGCGCAGTAATCATAAATATAATAAGTAGAACAAGCATTACATCTACTAATGGAGTAACATTAATCTCAGATATTGATGAGCGTCTTCTACGGATTAATCCTGCCATGGGTACTTAATTAGCGTATCTGCAAAATCACTTAATTCGGCGATTAGTTTATTTGCACCGTTTGTAAAATAGTTATAAGCAATAACAGCTGGAATAGCAGCAAAAAGACCTGCTGCAGTAGCAATGAGAGCTTCTGCAATTCCAGGAGCAACTGTTGCTATCGAAGCAGTCCCCTTGATTCCAATAGCTCTGAAGGCATCCATTATTCCCCAAACAGTTCCAAAAAGACCTATAAATGGCGTGGTGGAGCCGGTGGTAGCGAGAAACCCCAAGTAGCTTTCAATTCTGATTGCTTCTTCTGACAGGTATTTTTTTATTATTGCCTCTTTACCTAAAGCATCTTTTCCGTGAATCTCTGAAAAAATATTTCTATAAAGAGATGCAAAAGGGCTTAATTCAAATTTTTTAGCAGAAACAATAATTTCTTTCGGACTACTCGAATTTATAAATACATTAAAAAATAGTTCGTTTTCTCTTTTCATCCCTCTAAAAACTTTGAGTTTATAGAAAATAATAGCCCAAGAGAACACAGAGAAAAAAAGAAGAATCAGGAGAACAACCTTTGCAACTAAACCTGTTTGCTTTATAAGATCAATTACTGTAAGTTCCATAACCAAAATATTAGAATAAGTAAAGATTAAAAGTCAAATTTTATAATGCCTTAGAATGCAATTTTAATAATAAAGTTTTTCATGATTTACGATTTTAATATTTATTATGTAAGGATTTAGATTAAATTTTTGTTGATTATGGTAAGGCATTTAGATTAATATAAATTTTGAAAAAATTTACAAGGAGGTTGCTAATTAAGTTAAAAAGAGAAGATAAATTGGTGGATATTAGCCATGAGGAATTAAATAAAATTTTAAAAAATGGTCAGGCTATTGCAATAAAGGTTAATGGTCAACTAAAAGACCTTGAATATGTTTCATCAATAAATTCAAACGACACCGTAGAAATAATCGATTCAAATCATAGGGAAGCTCTCGATATTTTAAGGCATAGCACAGCCCATATAATGGCACATGCTGTTAAGGAGCTATTTCCTGATGTCAAGGTAACTATAGGTCCATCCATAGAAGATGGTTTTTATTACGATTTTGACAGAGAAATCCCATTTAATGAAGAGGACCTTCATAAGATAGAGAAAAAAATGCAAGAAATAATTAAGGCGAGGATTCCCTTTAAAAGAAGAGAGATGTCAAAAGACGAAGCCATAGAGCTATTTGAGTCAATGGGAGAAACCTATAAGGTTGAAATAATAAATGAATTAGAGGAGGAGATTGTATCAATTTATGAAGAGGGTGGCTTTGTTGATCTTTGCAGGGGACCCCATATTCCCCATACAGGGATTGTTAAGGCCTTTAAGCTTTTAAGCGTGGCAGGTGCCTATTGGCGAGGAGATGAAAAAAATAAAATGCTCCAACGTATTTATGGCACCGCTTTTTGGACAAAGGAAGAACTTGCCAATTATTTGAATTTTCTTGAAGAGGTTAAAAAGAGAGACCATAGAAGACTTGGAAAACAGCTAAAACTTTTTGAAATAAGTGATGAAATAGGTGCAGGTTTGATTATATGGCTTCCAAATGGAGCTGTTATAAGAAAGGTTATTGAAGATTTCTGGAAGGATGAACATTTAAAGGCTGGCTATCAACTTCTTTATACCCCCCATATAGCAAAGCTCGAGCTTTGGGGAAAAAGTGGACATCTTGATTTTTATCGAGATAACATGTTTTCTTCCATGTCAATAGATGAAGTCGCTTATCAGCTTAAGCCAATGAATTGCCCTTTTCATATTCAGGTTTACAAATCGGAGCTTAGAAGTTATCGAGATTTGCCCCTTAGATATGCAGAACTCGGAACTGTTTATCGCTATGAAAGATCGGGGGTACTTCATGGTCTTCTAAGGGTAAGGGGCTTTACCCAGGATGATGCTCATATATTTTGTACAGAGGAGCAATTGGAAGAAGAAATTCAAAAGGTTCTTGATTTTACCCTTTTCGTACTTAATACCTTTGGATTTAGGGATTATGAAATCTATCTCTCTACAAGGCCTGATAAATATGTTGGAACTCTTGAAAACTGGGAGAAAGCAACCTCAGCATTAGAACAGGCTCTTAAAAGACGAAGCTTAGCTTACCTAATAGACCCTGGAGAAGGCGTTTTCTATGGACCAAAGATTGATATAAAAATAAAGGATGTTTTAAACAGAGCATGGCAGTGTAGCACTATTCAGGTAGATTTTAATATACCAGATAGATTTGAGATTACTTACAGGGGTAAAGATGGCAGAGAACATAGACCGATTATGATACACCGAGCTCTCATGGGATCTTTGGAGAGATTCATGGGAGTTTTGATTGAGCATTATGCTGGAGCTTTTCCCCTTTGGCTTTCACCTATTCAGGTAGAGGTCATGACGATCTCAGAGAAGCACATAGATTATGCAAGGCACATATTTAATAGACTTTCTAAGGAAGGCATCAGAGCAAAACTTAATATTGAAAATGAAAAGATTGGGTATAAAATAAGACAGGCCACATTAGGAAAGATTCCCTATATGTTGATTCTTGGAGATAAAGAGGTTGAAGATAAAAAAATAACGGTTAGAAGGAGAGATGGCAAGAATTTTGAGCTAATTGATTTGGATGATTTTATCTCGGATATTAAAAGAATAATAACAGAAAAAAAACAAATTGAGGAGGTGGAAAAATAGCAACAAAGGACATAAGAGTAAACGAAGCCATTAGGGCAAAGGAAGTCAGATTGGTTGATGAAAATGGCAAACAACTTGGAGTAGTAGGAATAAAGGAAGCAATAGCAATCGCAAAAGAAAGAGGATATGATCTTGTAGAAGTGGCTCCTAATGCGAGTCCACCGGTTTGTAGAATAATGGATTACGGAAAGTATAAATATCAGCTCGACAAAAAAACATCCTCAAAAAAGACTGCCACTGTAAAGGAAATCAAAATTAGGCCTCAGATTTCGGATCATGATCTTCAACTTAAGGTTAAGCACATAAAAAGATTTCTCGATGATGGAGATAAGACAAGAGTAACACTATTTTTCAGAGGTAGAGAAATTGTGCATCATGAATTAGGGAATAAAGTGTTCGACAAAATAAAAGCTCTTCTTGTTGGATTTCCGCATAAGATTGAACAGGAACCACGCCTTGAAGGAAACAACATGAGCATGATTATTGCACCAGGTAAAGATTGATAATTTTTTCAGAATTGGAGTAAAATAATAGTCTACATTTGTGAAGGAGGAGATTGTTTATGCCAAAAATCAAAACTCACAGAGGAGCAGCTAAGAGATTTAAAGTAACAGGTACTGGGAAAATTTTGCGCAGAAAAGCAAACAAAAGCCATCTCTTGACAGGTAAACCTTCTAAAAGAACGAGAAATTTGAGGCATGCAGCAGTGGTTGATGAGACCATGTATAAAGCTATAAAAACTCTTATCCCCTATAAATTTTAAGGAGGTCCAAATTGGGAGCATATACAACTTATCATCCCCATAAGCTCAAAAAGAAGAGAACCCATGGCTTTTTAAAGAGAATGAGCAGTCCAGGCGGAAGAAGAGTGATAAAAAGAAGAAGAGCAAAAGGGAGATGGAGATTAACTCCTTAATATCTAAAATTTTTCTAAGCTTAATTCTGATTTACAGGAGATTAATATCTCCGCTTATGCCGCCGGCATGTAGATTTTATCCAACTTGTTCGGATTATGCTGAACAAGCAATAAAAAAATATGGTATAAAAGGTATTTTTCTTGCTATTAGAAGAATATTAAAGTGTCATCCTTTTCATCCAGGAGGATATGATCCATTAAGGTGAAACTATGGAAAATGCAGGATTAAGAGCTTTTTTAGCAGTAATTTTAAGTATGATAATTCTTTTTGGAAGTCAATATCTTTATACAAAATACTACAAACCTTCTCCATCACCTGAAACACAGCAGGAACAAAAAAAAGAGGAAAAACAAATAACACCTTCTCCAGTTCAGATTCCTCTTCCAATTAAGGAAGAACCAAAGGAGATTGTTAAAGATGTTGGATATAGGGAAGTAAGTTTTGAAAATGAAGTTTTTAAAGTTGTTCTTTCCAATGAAGGAGGCACAATTAAAGAAGTTCATTTAAAAAAATATAAAGATAAGAAAGGCAATCCAATAGTTCTTAGGGCAGGAGAAATACCAGCTCTCTCAATTATAAAAAATGGACAGTTTAATTATGCTAGGGTAAAGTTTAATGTAGATGAATCAAAAGCATCATTAAAAGAAACAGATAAACCAGAGATAGCTTTTAATTATAGCGATGGTGAAGTTTACATTAAAAGAATCTTTATCTTTAATCAAAAAGACTATTCAATAGATGTTAGAGAAGAGGTAAAAGGACTAGGAAGCTATTATGTGACATTAGGAAAGGATTTAGGAATTTTTGATAAAGAGGATGCTCCTCACTGGGGACCCGTTATTTTAAAAGAAGCTGACCGAATTGAACTTAATCCCTCAAAAGTTAAGGAGATGGAGACCTACAAGGAAGGCGTGAGATGGATTGCTCAAGAAGACAAGTATTTCTTTTCAGCATTAGTTCCAGTGAGTAAGATAGATCAGTTTATTGTATCTCCATACAATGGAAGCGCTCTAATTTCAGCAGAGCTTCGTGATGGAACAAATCAATACAAAGTGTTCGTGGCACCAAAGGAATATGATTATTTAAAAAAGTTTAACGTAGGACTTGAGCACATAGTAGATTTTGGATTTTTCTCCATAATAGCTCGTCCATTATTTTGGTTTTTAAAGCTTCTCTATAGCATAACTGCTAATTACGGTGTTGCTATTATTATTCTTACAATACTTGTTAGAATTCCATTTATACCAGTAGTAAATCGCGGTCAGAAGTCTATGCAGAAGCTGAGCGAATTACAGCCAAAATTAGTGCAACTTAAGGAGCAATATAAAAATGATCCACAGAGATTGCAGAAAGAGATGATGGAGCTTTATAAAAAGTATAAAATCAATCCAATGAGCGGTTGTTTGCCCATATTGCTTCAAATTCCTGTGTTTTTTGCGTTGTATAAGATACTTACAATAGCTATAGAGCTAAGGCAGGCTCCCTTTATTTGGTGGATTCAAGATCTTTCAGCAAAGGATCCCTATTATGTGCTGCCCATTTTAATGGGAGTTACAATGTTAATTCAGCAGAAAATGACTCCTTCTACAATGGATTCAACTCAGCAAAAAATAATGCTACTTATGCCAGTAGTATTTACATTTCTCTTTTTAAGTTTTCCATCTGGACTAGTATTATATTGGCTTATAAACAATGTTTTTGGAATAGCGCAGCAGTTTTATATAAATCAGAAAATTAAAAAGCATGCGTGATTCCCTCTGATTTTGATACCATTGCTGCAATCAGTACTCCCATAGGCGAGGGAGGAATAGGGATAATACGAATAAGTGGTCCAGAGGCAATTTCTGTTGCTAAAAAAATATTCTTTTCACCAAAAGTAAAGGACCTTCACAAAGTAAACTCCCACACAATTCATTATGGTTTTATTATCGATCCTGATAATGGAGAAAAAATAGACGAAGTCCTTCTCACCATAATGCGTGCACCAAATACATACACCCGCGAAGATGTGGTTGAGATTAATTGCCACGGAGGTTTAATAGTTCTAAATAGAATTTTAGAAATTCTCACCAAACAAGGAGTGAGGATAGCTGAACCTGGAGAGTTTACAAAAAGAGCTTTTCTTAAAGGCAGAATAGATCTAAGCCAAGCTGAATCTGTTATTGATCTTATAAGGGCAAAAACAGAAGATGCACAAAAGATTGCTCTTGAACATCTCAGTGGAAAACTTTCTGAAAAAATTAATTCATTAAGGGATCTATTAACAAGAGTATGCGCTCATGTTGAAGCTTATATTGACTTTCCAGAGGAAGATATTGATGGATTAACTGAGAGAGAAATAGAGAAGGAGATTTCCTTCGTTATAGAGGAAATAGAAAAGCTTGTGGAAGGCTACAAAGAGGGCAAGATTTATAGAGAAGGTCTTTCAACAGCAATCGTAGGAAAACCGAATGTGGGTAAATCCTCTCTTTTAAATGCTCTTTTAATGAAAAACAGAGCAATAGTAACAGAGATACCAGGAACCACAAGGGATATAATTGAGGAGTACATTAACATAAAAGGAATACCATTAAAAATAATTGACACTGCAGGCATAAGGCATGCTGGCGACCTTGTAGAGGCTGAAGGAATAAAAAGAACATTACAGGCTGTTGAATATGCAGAGCTGGTTTTGCTTGTTCTTGATTCAAGCACTAATTTAGATGCTTTGGACTTTGAGATAATAGAAAAAATTGGCAATAAAAGGATGATACTTATTATTAATAAAAAGGATATTAAGAGTGAATATTTCAGCATTCCACATGAATTAAAAAATAAGCCAGCTGTTGAAATTTCAGCCTTAACTGGAGAGGGAATAGAAGAGTTAAAAGAGACTATATATAAAACCGTGATTTCTGGTAAGTATAGAAAGGATGGTTTAGTGGTAACTAAACTGAGACACAAACAGGCACTCGAAAACGCAAATGAGGCTCTTAGGAATGCTCTTCAAAGCATGAAGGAAGGTAAGCCTCTTGAGATAACTGCCATGTTTTTGAGAGATGCCCTTAGTTTTTTGGGGCAAATTGTAGGAATTGTTACCACTGAGGAGATTTTAGAACTTATTTTTAGTGAATTTTGTATAGGTAAGTAATTTGGTTTTACTTTAAGGCTTTGATAAAAATCTTGTTTCTGTCTTTTATTCAAATCGAATACTTGCGAGAGGTTTTAAGCGGTTGATAAATCCCTTCTTTCAGTTGATCCCAACTTAATCACTAGGAACTTGAAAATCACTGTAAATCAATGAGTTATCATCTACAAATTAGTCTACATGCCTTCTAAGCTATTTTTAAACCATCCGATTTTTCCTCTAACGTCTATATTCTCCTCCTCCCTTGTTATCTCATTTGCGAATCTGATCATCTCTCTTCGTTCCGCTCTATTCTTGCAATTAGAAACTCACCTCTCCCTGTCATTGCAAGCGCCCTCTTCAGTCATTGCGAGGAGTGCAAGCGACGAAGGGATCTCGTAGTTGTCTTTTCGTAAACTTTACTTAGAGACCCCTTCGGGACATCGAGTCCCTCGCAGTGACCGAAAGAGACTGCCACGGCCACTTCATGGCCTCGCAGTGACACAAGAAGGTTGTAATTGCGAGGATTTTCCCTTCTGTCATTGCGAGGAGCGAAAGCGACGAAGGGATCTTGTCGTTTCTCCTACTTGGACGAAATAAGATTCCTCACTTCGTTCGGAATGACGGTGGAGGAGGAGTCATTGCGAGCGAAGCGAAGGGATCTCTTCGTTGCCTTTTCATAGGCTTTACATAGAGACCCCTTCGGGACATCGAGTCCTTCGCAGTGACTGAAAGAGACTGCCACGGCCACTTCGTGGCCTCGCAGTGACACCCTCTTCCGTCATTGCGAGCGTAGCGAAGCAATCTTGTCGTTTCTCCTACTTGGACGAAATAAGATTCCTCACTTCGTTCGGAATGACGGTGGAGGAGGAGTCATTGCGAGCG
>CAKZQH010000052.1 GCA_937139565.1 uncultured Nitrospiraceae bacterium
AGAGGATAATTTTAATAAAAAATTGTCTTGAAAAGGGTTAAAATAAATCTGTCAGTTTTCTATCTCTATTTTTGGGGTATACTCAAAATTTGACTGATTTTTTATAAAAATTTTATACTAAAATTTCATAAACTTTCATTGGGAGGCATTATAGAGATGGAAAACAAAGTTTTAAAATTAGGCTTGCCAAAAGGTAGCCTTCAGGAGTCTACTCTTAAACTTTTTAAAAAGGCAGGCTTTAATGTGCATGTCTCCCATAGATCCTATTACCCGATTATAGATGATGAAGAAATATCCTGTATGCTACTTAGAGCCCAAGAGATTCCTATATATGTTGAGGAAGGATACCTTGACTGTGGTTTAACAGGCTATGACTGGTTATTGGAGCAAAATGTTGATGTTGTTGAAGTTGCTGAATTGAAATATGCAAAGGAAGGTTTCAGACCTGTAAGATGGGTTATAGCAGTGCCTGAAGATTCACCAATTAAAACTATTGAGGATCTTCAAGGCAAAAGAATAGCTACAGAATTAATGGGATACACTAAGAGATACCTTAAAGCAAAAGGGATAAAAGCAGATGTGTATTTTTCATGGGGAGCCACAGAGGTAAAGCCACCCTATCTTGCCGATGCAATAGTGGACTTAACAGAAACAGGTAGTTCCCTTAGAGCAAATAAACTTCGGGTTGTAGAGACAATCTTAGAGTCAACAACACGCTTTATTGCTAATAAAAACTCATGGCGTGATGCTTGGAAAAAGAAAAAAATGCAAAATATTGCTATGCTTCTTCAGGGAGCGCTCTTAGCTGAGGAAAAGGTGGGATTAAAAATGAATGTTCCGAAGGATTCACTCAAGAAAGTATTAAGCTTACTAAATTCACTACACTCACCTACAATTTCTCAGTTATATGATGAAAACTGGTATGCCTTAGAGGTTATAATAAATGAAAAGAAGGTGAGAGAGATTTTACCAAAGTTAAAAGATGCAGGAGCTTCTGGTTTCGTAGAATATCCATTGAATAAAGTAATTCCTTAGGGAGGTGATTTTCATGTATGCAGTTATAGAAGCAGGAGGAAAACAGTACAAGGTAAAAGAAGGAGACCTTTTAAAGGTCGATAAACTCAATGTTAAAAGCGGCGATGAAGTTGTCTTTGACAAAGTTTTACTCCTTCAATCCGAGAAGGGATTAAAAATTGGTAATCCCTACATTGAAGGACTGAAAGTTAAAGCAGAAGTTGTAGAAGAAGGGAAAGACAAAAAAGTGCTTGTTTACGGTCCTACTTCAAAAAAGGCTGTGAGAAGACTTAAAGGACACAGACAGTGGTATGCTAAGATAAGAATAAGAGAAATTGTAGGAGGATAAAATGGCACATAAAAAAGGTGTTGGAAGCTCCCGTAACGGGAGAGATAGCAAAGCAAAAAGACTCGGTGTGAAAAGATTCGGTGGTCAAATAGTTAAGGCAGGAAACATTCTTGTTAGACAAAGGGGGACAAAGTTTCATCCAGGAGCTAATGTGGGCGTTGGTTCTGATTATACCCTTTATGCTCTGATTGATGGAGTTGTAAAATTCGAAAGAAAGGATAAACAGAGACTCAAAGTAAGCGTTTATCCAACCACCCAACCCGCCCAGTAAATTATAGCGGGTGGTAAAGGACCACCCGCTTTCATTCATCCATGAAATTCGTTGACTATGTAAAAATATATGTAAAAGCAGGAGATGGTGGAAGAGGCTGTGTAAGTTTTCGTCGTGAAAAGTATGTTCCTAAGGGAGGTCCCGATGGTGGTGACGGAGGAAAGGGTGGCGATGTGATAATAAAAGCCTCAAAGGAATTGCACACTCTCCTTGATCACAAATACCAGAAAACCTACAAAGCACAAAGGGGACAACACGGCAAAGGTAGTAATATGAAAGGTAAAGATGGAGATGATTTATTTATTCTTGTTCCTGTGGGAACTGTTATAAAAGATGGAGAAACTGAAGAGCTACTTGCTGATTTAGACGAGGAAGGCAAAATTTTTGTTGCTGCAAGAGGTGGAAGAGGCGGACTTGGAAATGCCCATTTTGTAAGCCCTACTCATCAGGCTCCTCGTTTTGCTCAGCCTGGCGAGAAAGGTGAGGAAAAATGGATAATTCTTGAGCTCAAACTTATTGCTGATGTTGGACTTATTGGACTGCCCAATGCAGGTAAATCAACCTTTATATCTGTAGTAAGCTCAGCAAGGCCAAAAATTGCTGATTATCCCTTTACAACTTTATCTCCTGTTTTAGGTGTGGTAAAATACAAAGATTACAAAAGTTTTGTAATTGCAGACATTCCTGGTTTAATTGAAGGGGCTCATAGAGGTGCTGGATTGGGACATCAATTTTTAAGGCATGTGGAGAGAACATCGCTGCTTCTTCATCTTGTTGATGTGTCCGATTATCTCGCATCGGATCCTGTTGAAGATTTTGAAAAAATTCAAAAGGAGCTTTCTCTTTATAATCCTGAGTTAATGAAAAAAAAGATGATAGTTGTTGGCACAAAAAAAGATTTAGCCTTTAAAGGAGATCGATTAGAGAGACTTAAGGATTATTGCAAAAAAAAGGGGATTGATTTTTTCTCCATCAGTGCAGTAAAAAAAGAAGGAGTTGATAAAGTAATAGAATACCTTGCAGAAAGAGTATGCACAAAATGAGAATAGTTGTAAAAATAGGAAGTAATCTTTTAACAGATAGCGCAGGTAGAATAAATCACCGAAGAATAGGCTCTCTTGCCGATGAAATTTCTGAATTAACCCATAGTTCAATTGAAGTTGTAATGGTGTCCTCAGGAGCAATTGCATCTGGATTAAGGAAATTAGGACTAAAGAGTAAACCAAAGGAAATTAGAAAAAAGCAGGCTACTGCTGCTGTTGGACAACCTTTACTTATGTGGGTTTATGAGAAGTATTTTTTAAAACATAAAAAACACATAGCTCAGATTCTTCTTACAAGAGATGATCTTAGTGATCGAATTAGGTATATAAATGCAAAAAATACAATCCTTACCCTTCTTGAGATGGGAGTTATACCCATAATTAACGAAAACGATACAGTTGCAACCGACGAAATAAAATTTGGAGACAATGACCAACTTGCAGCGCTCGTATCCGGACTTGTTGAAGCAAATAGATTAATAATCCTTTCTGATGTAGATGGCCTATATACAGGAGACCCTAAAAAGGATCCAAATGCCAAAATAATAAGGCATGTTAAAGAATTTTCAAAGGAAATTGAGACCATAGCAAAACCCACCTCAACAGGATACGGAACAGGAGGAATGTATTCAAAGGTTCTTGCAGCAAAAAAAGCAACTTCTTTTGGCGTTCCTGTTCACATTATAAGCGGAAGAAAAGCCGGTCACATTAAGGCAGTTTTAGAAGGAAAGGAGATTGGCACCTTTTTTGAGCCTGTGAAGGAAAGAGTAACTTCCCGTAAAGGCTGGATTGCCTATGCTACCAGATCTAAGGGAAATCTTTACATTGATGATGGTGCTGTGAAAGCTCTTATAAGAAATGGAAAAAGTCTTTTAGCATCAGGAATTAAAAAGGTAGAAGGAGATTTTGATGTGGGTGATGCGGTTTATTGTATTAACGAACAAGGAGAGAAGATTGCAAAGGGCTTAGTTAATTATTCATCCTGTGAGTTAAAGCTTATAAAGGGTAAAAAATCATCAGAAATTGAAAAAATTCTTGGTTATAAATACTCAGATGAAGTTATTCACCGGGACAATATGGTAATTCTTATGTAGGAGCATTTAATATTAATAAAAATGAAAATTGCTATTGCTCAGATTGATATCGCATGGAGGGATAAAGGCAAAAATTTTCAGAAGACCCATGAATTAGCATATCTGGCATCTAATAACAACTGTGATGTTTTAATCTTACCTGAAACCTTTAACACTGGCTTCTGTTTTGACGAATCCCTGATTGAAGAAGAAGGCGGAGAAACAGAAAATTTTTTGATGGAACTATCAAAAAAGCTTAAGATTAATATTTTAGCTGGTTATCTCCAGCGGATAAATGGTAAAAATAGCAACTGCGTAAAGGTTTTTTCAAAAGATGGTAAGACAGTCACTTCTTATGCAAAAATACACCTTTTTTCTCTTCTCAATGAAGATAAATTCTGCTCTGCAGGAAATTCTCCAGTTACTTTCCAACTTCAAGAATTTAAATGCAGTGTTTTTATTTGCTATGACTTAAGATTTCCCGAAGTTTTTAGAAGTGTTGTTCCTTCAGCAGAGGTATTTTTTATAGTGGCAAATTGGCCTGCCTCAAGACTGGAGCACTGGAGTTGTCTTCTAAAAGCACGTGCTATTGAAAATCAGTGTTATGTTGTTGGTGTAAACAGAGTTGGAGTCGATGGAAATGGAATACAATATGCTGGAAAGTCAGCTGTATATGACCCATTTGGAAAAGCAATAGTTGAAGGAGATAATAGAGAAGGAATTTTATTTTGTGAACTAAACAAAAGAGAGTTAGTCAAAATAAGGAAGAAATTTCCATTTTTAAAGGATAAAAGAGAATTTCTGTTAAAATAATAGATTATTTTTAAGTGGGGGAGGATAAAAGTTGAAATACTTGGTAGTCACTGGAGGTGCAGGATTTATAGGTGCTAATATAGTCAAAACACTCAATGAATTAGGCGAAGAAAGAATTTTAGTAATAGATAACCTCAATACATCTGAAAAATGGAAAAATCTGGTTGATCTATCCTTTGATGATTATGTTCACAAAAACAAATTCATAGAAAAATTAAAGGAAGGGAAATATGAGAATTCAATAAAGGCCATAATTCATTTAGGTGCAAGGAGTTCAACTACAGAAAAAGATGTGGATTTTCTCATGGAAAATAATTACGAATATACAAAAACCCTTGCTCTTTGGGCAGTAGAAAGGGATATAAGGTTTATATATGCCTCCTCTGCTGCAACCTATGGTGATGGTTCTTATGGTTTTTCTGACGATCATTCTCTTATTCAAAAGCTAAGACCACTTAATGCTTACGGATATTCAAAGCAAATTTTTGACGTATGGGCATTAAAAAACAAACTGATTGATAAAATTGTGGGACTTAAATACTTTAATGTTTATGGCCCAAGAGAGTGGCATAAGGGTGATATGCGAAGCATGGTTTTAAAGGCCTATGAAAGCATCAAAAAAGAAGGAAAAATTCGTCTTTTTAAATCCTATAATCCAAAATACAAAGATGGAGAACAACTTAGAGACTTCATTTATGTTAAAGATGCTGTTCAAATGACTCTTTTTTTCTTAGACAAACCACATATAAACGGCATATTTAATGTGGGAACAGGCATACCCCGTTCATGGAATGACCTTGCAAGAGCTGTTTTTTCTGCTTTGAATCTTAAACCAAATATCGAATATATTGATATGCCTGAAGTATTAAGAGGAAAATACCAATATTTCACAAAAGCCCAGATGGAAAAAATAAAATTAGCAGGTTATGAATTGTCTACCCTTTCCTTAGAAGAAGGAGTAAAAGATTATGTGCTAAATCATTTAGAAGCAAAATGATTATCTCTGTAGTAATCGCATGAATAGATAAATTTTACTTAATCTCTCAAGAAGCTCGCATACATAGTAAGCCTCAGTAATTGATTTACCTGTAGCTACTGTTCCATGTTTTGCTAAAATTACCGCTTTCCCTTGTCCCAAACATCTTACGGTCTCATGTGCTAGCTCATCAGACCCTGAAGGAGCATATTTAGCTACCTTAACCTCTCCACCTAAAACTTCCCTCTGTTCATCGAGGATTATTGGAAGTGGACACTCTAATGCTGCAAGGATACAGGCAAAACATGAATGGGCATGAATAATCGCATTAATATCTTTCCTTTCTCTGTAAATGGCTAAATGAAGCTTTTTTTCAGAGGAAGGCTCTTTTTCTCCTTCTATAATATTTCCATCTAAATCTACAAGAACAAGGTCAGAATTTTTCAACTTTTCATAGTATTTAGCTTTAGGAGTTATTAAAAAAGCCTTTTCATTCACTCTCAGACTTAGATTCCCACTAAGCCCTGATACAAAACCTTTTTTATATATTTTTTTTGCAAACTTTACTAATTCTTCTTTTTCTTTTTTCCATTGCATAGTTTTATTATAACCAAATCCAGCGATAATCGTTGGATAAACTATTCTTAAAACCCTTCATATCAGCCATGCACGAAGTTTTACATGTCATCTGGAATATCTTCATCCTTATCACCTGGAGGGTGAAGGTGAAAAAGATCAAAAAGATTAACAATGATGAGAAGGTAAAGATTATTCTTTAACCCGACTTCATCAAATGAAGACACGTTTTATTCTAAAAAAACTAAATATTTCAGAGGCTTATATATTCCTTACCCACTCAATATAGTCTAATAACTTTTACACTTTTCAAACCAAATTTTCTTTTACTTTGTTAACTAATATCAAAATCTCTTACTTTCAAAACATGAATCAAAAAAATGAATACTCTCTCCTTTAATTTATAACCTTAATCCATTGTATTTGCGTATAATTCTTTCTGCTGTGAAGTGTATCACAATTAATAAAAGACTTGATTCTATTAACATTGGTAAAGGATAAAGTGACCTGTGAGGGAGAGAATAAAGGCAGGAAGGGGATCTCTGAGAACATAGCGTATGCGTTTTTGTCACTGCGAGGCCACGAAGTGGCCGTGGCAGTCTCCTCCCTCCTTTAATGTCACTGCGAGGGACTCGATGTCCCGAAGCAGTCTCCTTTTTTGTCACTGCGAGCCTCTCGATGAGGCGAAGCAGTCTCTAAGTAAAGCCTACGAAGAGGCAACGACGAGATCCCTTCGCCTCGCTTGCGCTCCTCGCAATGACTCCTCCTCTACTGTCATTCCGAACGTAGTGAGGAATCTCATTTCGACCAAGTAAGAGAAAAGGCGAGATTGCTTCGCTTAGCTCGCAATGACAGAAGAGAGGTGTCACTGCGAGGGACTCGATGTCCCGAAGCAGTCTCTGGAAAGTCTTGACGAAAAGATTGCAGAGACTGTTCCGAAAAAAGCGAGGAAATCTTACTCCTCGCATTGACAGAGTAAGATCTTCTAATCATAAAGATAGAGGCAAACGTATATGGATTATCAGATCGGCAAAGGAGATAAAGGCAGTTAGACGGAAGCTATTAGTTTATTTTAAAAAATAGCTTAGATTGCATTTAAACCACTTTTAGATGATAACTCGTTAATTTACAAGGGTTTTTAAGTTTCTAATGACAAAGTAGGGTGGCAAATGGATGTAGTTCGCAAGGACAAAAAGCCTTTATAAAAAAGAAAATCTCACAGTGCATAAAAAATATAATTTAAAAAAATAACCATTTTTCGCATTTAATTTTCAATTCATAACCTTCAGGGGATTTTAAAAAAGAAAAATTGTTATAATATGCCTATGCTTAAATCCATCGTTTGGGAAAATAATACTGTGTATATTCTTGACCAAAGGCTTTTACCAGAGCGTCTTGATTATATAGAGTGTACAGAATACGATGATGTAGCCCTTGCAATTAAAAATCTTTCCATTAGGGGAGCACCAGCAATTGGAATAGCAGCTGCTATGGCTGTTGCCCTTGCAGGAACAAGAATTAATGCCAAGACTTCTAAATCATTTCTTGAATCTCTTGAGCCTGTATTTGAAAAACTTCTGAACACAAGACCAACAGCTGTAAACATCAAGTGGGCAGTTGAAAGAATGAAGAGTACTTTAAAGAAAAATCACCATCGTTCTGTGGATGAAATAAGAGAATTGCTAATCAATGAAGCCTGTAATATACAAAAAGAAGACATAGAAATAAACAGAAAAATAGGAGAACATGCCTTAGGCCTTATCAAAGAAGGTTCAACAGTTATGACCTATTGCAATGCAGGTTCACTCGCCACTGGTGGTTATGGAACAGCCACAGCTCCCATGTATCTTGCAAAAGAAAGAGGAATAAAATTCCAAGTAATTGCATGTGAAACAAGGCCTGTTCTTCAAGGAGCAAGAATTACAGCCTTTGAACTCATGAATGCAGGTATTGATGTAACCCTTATACCTGACAATACTGCTGGCGCACTTCTTAGAAACGGTAAGGTTGATTTTGTGATAGTTGGGACTGACAGAACCGTAAGAAACGGAGATGTGGCAAATAAAATTGGCACCTACTCCCTTTCAGTGCTCTGCAGAGAGAATAAAGTACCCTTTTATGTAGCTGCACCTATCTCAAGCATTGATCTTTCAATAAAATCAGGGGAACTTATCCCAATTGAAGAGAGGCCTTCAGAAGAAGTAACAACCATAAAAGGTATCCCTATAGCTCCTAAGGGAGTAAAAGTTATAAACAGAGCATTTGATGTTACACCTGCCAAGTATGTTACTGCTATAATTACTGAAAAAGGTGCCTTTTTACCAAAACATATAAAATATATCCACAATGACGAGAAACTTGAGAGGTTTCGGCTTAAGCTATGAATCTTCAAGAACTCTACAAAACTTATGAAGCTGAGCTTTTTCAAGTTGAGAAAGAGCTCAAAAACATATTTAACTCTGAAGCCACTCTCATACCAACAATTGGTGCCTACATATTAAATTCAGGTGGAAAGAGAATAAGACCCCTTTTTCTCCTTGTGAGTGCTGATCTCGCTGGTTACAGAGAATACAAAAGGGTAATCCTTGCTTCAGTAATTGAAGCTTTGCACACTGCAAGCCTTCTTCATGACGATGTGGTTGATGAAGCAGAGGTACGAAGAGGGAAAAAATCACCAAATAGAGTGTGGGGAAATCAGGTTGTCGTTCTTCTTGGTGACTATCTCTACGCAAAGGCTCTTCATATAAGCGTTACTCAGCAAAGCCTCTCTATAATGGAAGCCCTTTCAAAGGCAACCTACCAAATGGCAGAAGGTGAAATTTTACAGCTAATGCGTGCAGGAGATCCGAACATAACCTATGAAGAATACATAAAGATTATAATCGGAAAGACTGCTGGTCTTATCACAGCAGCATGCCGCATTGCAGGAATTCTTGCTGAGCTTTCAGAAGATAAGATCCAAGCTTTAACCGATTACGGTCAAAATGTGGGAATTGCTTTTCAGATGATTGATGACATACTCGATTATGTGGCAGATGAGAGCGAACTTGGCAAAAAGCTCGGCAAGGATCTTATGGAAGGAAAAATCACCCTTCCCTTAATTGAGCTATTAAAAAAGGCAGTTGAAAAAAATGAAATTATACATATTATTACTTCAAAAAACCTCTCAGAGGAAAATCTGTCTCGAATCTTAGAATACTTAGATAAATATGACTGCATAAACTCCTCAATGAAAATAGCTCAAAGCCATGTCAATCAAGCTAAAGAATCCCTCTCTGTTTTCCCAGACTCACCTGAAAAAAGGACTCTTTACCGAATCTCAGACTACATTCTTGAAAGGAGAAGGTAAATGGCCCTAATACTGGTAACCAATGACGATGGATTTTTCTCAAAGGGAATCCAAACCCTTGCAGATGCCCTAAAGGAACTCGGGGAAGTATATATAGTAGCTCCCGATAGAGACCGCTCTGCAGTAAGTCATGCACTAACGATGCACAGACCTCTTCGTGTGGACCTGATAAAGGAAAACTGTTACAGCGTAAACGGAACGCCAACAGACTGCGTTGTTTTAGGAGTGAAAAAACTCTTACCCCGGACTCCAGACATCGTGGTCTCTGGAATAAACAAAGGAGCTAATCTTGGCGAGGATGTGACTTATTCAGGGACCGTATCAGCGGCAATAGAAGGCACTATTCTTGGTGTGCCTTCCTTTGCCATATCCATTGTTGGCGATAGACCCTTTAAATACGAAACAGCTAGCCACTTTGCCATTAGAATTGCAAAATTCATACTTGAAAAGGGACTCCCTGAAAACACCCTTTTAAATGTTAATGTACCAAACAGAGCATTAACAGAAATTGAAGGAATAAGGGTTACTATTCAGGGTAAGCGCTCATATGAAAACTCAATCCACGAAATCTATTCACCATGGGGTGAAAAACAGTACTGGATTGGAGGAGGAGTTGTATCCTGGCAAAAAATGGATAATACAGACATCCACGCAATCACAGAAAACTATGTTTCTGTAACACCTCTTCACATAGACCTTACAAACTATGAAGCAATAAACTTCCTCATAAAAAATGAAATCGAGAAGAAAATATGATGTGCTAATCGTTGGTGCCGGTCCTGCTGGAATATTTGCTGCCCTCGAAATAACAACTCACTCAAATCTCAGCGTGGCATTAGTTGAAAAAGGTAAAAGCATTGAAAAAAGAAAATGCCCATTGGAAAGTTCAAAAAAGTGTCTTCACTGCATCCCTTGCGACATTGTTAGCGGATGGGGAGGAGCAGGAGCATATAGTGATGGTAAACTAAATCTAACACCAGATATAGGAGGCTTCTTACATGAGTACATTGGCAGAGAAAAACTCATCGAACTGATTGACTATGTGGATAAAATTTATGTTCGCTTCGGCGCACCAAAAGAGGTTTATGAGCCAGACAAAGACACTATTGATAACATAAGAGCAAGAGCAACAATGGGAAGACTTCTTTTTATTCCTAGTATAATAAGGCATATTGGTACAGAAAGATGTGTAGAGGTACTTAAAAGACTTAAAGAAACTCTAGCTGAAAGAATTCATCTAATTTTTTCCAAAGAGGCAGAAAGGATAATTACCGAAAATGGAAAAGCAACCGGAGTTTTACTCTCCAGTGGAGAAATACTTAAAGGGAAATACATAGTCCTTGCACCCGGAAGAAGTGGAAGCCAGTGGTTAAGCGAGGAGGCTCGCAGATTGAATCTCCATACGCAGCTTAATCCTGTTGATATAGGAGTAAGAGTTGAAATTCCTGCATCCATCTCTGAAGAACTCACAAAGGTATGCTATGAACCCAAGTTTGTTTACTACTCCCAGACCTTCGATGATTTAGTGAGAACCTTTTGCGTAAATCCTCATGGTGTTGTTGTAAGGGAAAACATAAACGGTATCTGGACAGTTAATGGTCATAGTTTTGCAAATAGAAAGACCGATAACACCAACTTTGCGATCCTGTCAAGTACCTATTTCACCGAACCTTTTAAGGAACCAATACTCTATGGACAAAGTATAGCAAAACTGGCAAATTTTCTTGGTCAGGGAGTGCTTGTCCAGAGACTTGGAGACCTAAAGCGTGGTAGACGTTCAACAAAGGAGAGAATCCTTAGAAACACAATCCAGCCAACACTTAAAGACTCAACTCCAGGAGACCTAAGCTTTGTGCTTCCTTATCGATATCTTGTAAATATTACTGAGATGCTTGAAGCCCTTGACTACTTAATGCCTGGAATAAATGACCCCCATACCCTTCTCTATGGAGTTGAGATAAAGCTTTACAGTATGAGGCTCAAACTTACAGCATGCCTTGAAACAGAAATAGAGAATCTCTTTGCTGCTGGTGACGGAGCAGGAGTATCAAGAGGCTTGATTCAGGCTTCAGTATCTGGTATTCTTGTAGGGAGGGAAATCTTGAGGAGACATGGATAGATACGAGAAACTTAGATACTGGATGGTTGAATCCCAGATTATTGAAAGGGGAATTAGAGATCCACGAGTAATCGAGGCAATGAAAAAGGTTCCCAGACACCTATTTGTGCCAGAGGATATTGTTGACAGTGCTTACGATGACAGAGCTCTTCCAATCGGACATGGACAGACAATCTCTCAGCCTTACATTGTAGCTCTCATGACCGAACTATTGGAGTTAAAAGGAGATGAAAAAGTCCTTGAAATTGGCACAGGCTCTGGCTATCAAGCAGCAGTGCTTGGAGAACTTGCAAAGGAAGTCCATACCATTGAAAGAATAGAAGAACTTGCTGAAGGTGCTAAAGAAATTCTTAAAAACCTTGGTTATAAAAACATAGTAGTGCACATAAGAGATGGCACAGAAGGACTTCCCGAGCATGGACCCTACGATAGAATAATCATCACCGCAGCCACACCTGATATTCCTCCACCCCTTATCTCCCAGCTTAAAGAAGGAGGAATTATTATTGCACCTGTTGGCGAAAGGTGGTCTCAGCACATATTAAAAGCGTTCAAGAAGGGCGAAACCCTCGAAAGACATTACCTTATACCCGTTGCCTTTGTCCCTCTAATTGGAAAATTCGGCTGGCAGGAGAGTTGATTTTTTGCTGCAATTTTTGCCTTTTTATCTGGATTTCAGGCTATTATCGAGATATTTGCCTCTTTCGAGCGCCTCACAGTTTGCTAAAATTTTTGTGGTGATGAACATATCTCACTTAAATCATCGCAACAAGAGAGATTCATCACTTAGTTCTGAAAAGACTTTGCAATCTTTACCTCTTTTTCATTACGAGTAGCGAGATTCCTCACTTCGTTCGGAACTGGCTCCGCAATCTCGTCTTTCCCTCCCTTCAGTCAGTGCCCCCTCTTTTCCGTCATTACGATCCTTTTTTTCGTCATTTCCAGCCCCCTCTTTATGTCATTGCTAACCCCTCTTTCTGTCATTGCGAGGAGCGTAAGCGACGAAGCAATCTCGCTTTTTCGTCATTGCGAGCGCCAGCAAAGCAATCTCGTCTTTAACCCAACTTCATCAAAAATAACCCCGAAATTTTAAGAAAAACCTTATATTTCAATAAGTTAGCTATTTCTAAT
>CAKZQH010000053.1 GCA_937139565.1 uncultured Nitrospiraceae bacterium
TAGTTGTACTTGACTGGTATAGTAAAAAGATAGTTGGCTGGGACATTTCTTTAAGAAGCAGGGCTGCAGAGTGGAAGCGGGCAATAGAGATGGCTATAGACAGGGAGTTTCCTGAAGGAGTAAGGGGCAAGGGGCTAAAACTGATAAGCGACAACGGCTCACAGCCAACAGCCGTATCTTTTATGAAAGACATGGCAACCCTTAGCATTGAACAGATATTTACCTCCTATAACAATCCTAAGGGGAATGCCGATACGGAGCGAATGATGAGGACGATAAAAGAAGAAGTCCTATGGCTTAATGAGTTTGGCAGTTTTGAGGAGGCAAAAGAAAAGATAGGTAGGTGGATAGAGATAGACTACAACAAACTGTATGTTCATTCGGAGCTTGGATACATATCACCTGAGGAGTTTGAGGAGCGATATTTTAGTGGAGTTTTCTTAAAAGAGACTGCGTGAGGGAGATAACGAGATATGGGTTGGACTGAGAGAGTCGATTGTGGGGCAAGTAAGGAAGGTGTTTTTGAATGTGTAATATCTCTACACCTTTTAGGCATTAAAAATGTCTTGAAAAAAGGGTCGCAGTACAGATTAGCTTTAAGAGGAGTAAAAGACATTAAGACTACATTAGGTGGTAAAGGAAAATATGAGTCTATGAAATATTTAGTTTTTTTGAATAAAATATGCCCTAAATTGATGAAGTTGGGTTTTAATGACTCTCTTGCCCTTTCACCAAAAAGTTAAAAAAAGCATTAAAGGAGATTGAATTGATGGCGATGCTTGAGATAAAAATATACATCTCCGTATGAATTATACTACTAATCAGCAAGACCTTAAGCAAGTAGAGAACGGTAAAATATATATTGCAACGCTCTTATTCCCAAAAAACCTCTAATTACATCTAATTATTACTCAGACATAACTTATAGCAGCCGAGCCTCAGCGATGAAATCGCTGAAAGGCTACAGCTGCTGGTTAGGCCGTCTTAAACATTGTTTAAGGTTTCCACACTTCCCAGACTTTACCAACTAGCTTTAGACCTGGCTTGAGTGTGGTCTGTCCGGGTTGCCACCCAGATGGCGTTACTTCACCAGTTGCGCGTACGTGTTGAAATGCCAGAATCTGTCGGATTAACTCATCGGGATTCCGACCTACTTCTGGAGTAAGTACTTCCATAGCTCTAATTACAAAATCTGGATCAATGATAAATCTACCCCGAATGTCCACTCCAGCTGCCTCATCATACACTCCGTAGAGTTGACCAATTTTTCCGCCAGCATCTTCAAGCATAGGGAATGGCACTCCACCCTCAATCATCTTACTTAACTCCTGCTCCTGCCAAATCTTGTGGACAAAACGGCTATCTGTACTCATAGCAAGCACTTCCACGCCAAGGGATTTCAACTTTTCATAGCGGACAGCGACCGCTGCCAATTCGGTCGGTCAAACAAATGTAAAGTCTCCAGGATAAAAACAGAGGATAATCCATTTTCCCTTATAATCGGAAAGTTTGACCTGTTTGAAGCCAATCCCTTCAATATAGGCATTGGCCTCAAAATCGATGGCTTGCTGACCAACGCGTGCTATCATTTTAACCTCCTTGCTTAAAGTCTCGCCCTCAATAGGTGAGACTCTCTCTTCCGCTGTGGGCACAATTGGCCCACGGGCTGGTTTTACGCAACCACTTTCTAATTCTGTCATTTCAACCTCCCTGCGCATGTTATGGACGTTATAGACGGCCTAAAGCTTAACTTCAGTGTTATATTTTTACTTCATATACTAAAAGTTATTAAACTCTCTCTTTTGTTTATCGAGCTTACAGTTAGTGATTTTTAAGGCTTGATTTACAGAGACATGAACCTGTAAGAACTTAGAAATATCAGGGATAATCATTACGAAATTCGTCCCTTCGTTATATAGATTGGTATATTTTTGCCGAATGCCTTTGCAAAAATTATATAATACAGGCATTTTTTGGTCTTTATACATTTTTATTTTGTTTTCTCTCATCTTTGTAGCCTTCGTTGCACTTATTACTTTTATTTCATCTTAACTTTCAACTTGCATCAATACCAAAAGGAAGACTATACAATGAATTATGTTAATTCAAAATGTGTATAATTCTCAAAAATATTTAATAGCAACTTAAAAGAGATAAAGTAGAACTATACCCATAACAAATTTATCAAAAAAGTCTAAAAAAGTCAAAAATGTTGATGTAATTAAATAACAGTAGATTATTAGTACAAGGTAAGGGGAAAAGGCTGTCAACTAAACGCCTTTCTTCAAAAATAATCTCTTCGAAATAGTATTTTTTTCTCATAATAATTGACAAAAAGGGCAACCATCTTTTAAAGCCTGCTGATCTAAATCTAATATATAAATCTTCTCATAGGAAGTTATCTAAATGGTTATTCGTATCCCAAAGGAGTATTCCAAATGAGAGGGAGATTTATCGTTATCGTAGCGCAAAAATGCACAGATTTTAAGAGCAGTTTATAGAAATTTCATTGACTTACAAATTTTATCTGACAAAGTCAGGTACTAATGCTAAAAGTTAGATTAATTTCAACCCGACTTCATTAATTGAGGGCATATTTTATTAAAAAAAACTAAATATTTCAGAGACTTATATTTTCCTTTCCCACCTAATGTAGTCTACTATCTTTCGTACTTTTCAAAGCCAATTTTTCCTTACTTTGTTTACTAATATCAAAAATCTTTACCTGTAAAACTTAAATCAAAAGATGAATACTATCTCCGTTGATTTCTGGTTTTAATCCATTTTATTCTACATATAATCTTTATGCTATGAGGGTATCATGATTAACAAAAGACAAGGTTCTAATGAGATTGGTAAAGGATAGAGAGAGCTATGAGGGAGAGAATAAAAGCAGGAAGGGGATCTCTGATAACATAGCGTATGAATTTTGTCACTTTGAGCCTCTCTATGAGGCAAAGCAGTTTCTATGTAAGGCCTACGAAGAGGCGACTACGAGATTGCTTCGCTGGCGCTCGCAATGACGACAAAAGAAAATCCTCGCAATGACATCCTTCTTTTGTCACTGCGAGGCCACTAAGTGGCCGTGGCAGTCTCAAAGACCAACGGAATGAGATCCATTCGTCGCTTGCGCTCCTCGCTATGACATAAAAAGAAAATCCTCGCAATGACAGAAAGGGGGAGAGGTTCTAATTGCAAGAATAGAGCAGAACAAAGAGAGATGATCAGATTCGCAAATGAGATAACAAGGCAGGAGGAAAATATAGACATTTAGAGAAAAATCGGATGGTTTAAAAATAGCTCAGAAGGCATGTAGACTAATCTTTAGATGATAACTCATTGATTTACAGTGGTTTTTAAGTTCCTAGTGATGAAGTTGGGTAATATGAAACAAAAAGCCAATCACGATGCTTATTTGCTTTGTGGACTTAAGGATTGGATAAGTAGTAAAATCAGAAAATATTTGCGGTGAAAGGCCATTAATCAATGCAAAAGGGGCTAAAGGAAGAGAGGACAGCTAAAAGATTTTTCTCTAAACATTTTAAGAGTTTTAATGAAATATAGACTAGTTAAAAAGATTCTTGGAGTGACAAAAATTGGGAGATATATATCAACAAGAATAGTAAGAAATTTTTAAAAATGAAATTAAAACATAAAAAAATAAAGGTGAAATTATGAAAATAGGACTCATAATTTATTCAAACGATCCAGAGACTGTATGGAACGCTTTTCGATTTGGAAATTTTGCACTTAAAGAGGGCGATGAAGTAAAGGTGTTTTTACTTGGAAAAGGAGTTGAGTGCGAATCTCTTGATACTGACAGATTCAAAATAATGGAACAGATCCAATCTTTCGTTAACAACAACGGCAAAATATTTGCCTGTGGAACATGCCTTAAGATACGCCAGTCTGAAGGCTCAGAGATATGTCCAGTATCAACTATGCGAGATTTATATAAGATCATGCAGGAGTGTGACAAGATTGTTACTTTCTGAACAAAAGAAAGTAAATCATTTTTTTACCAGCACATAAAAAAGTATCTAATGTCCGCTTTTCCTTCTCTGCCGATAGTAAATCTCTCTTCCTTGAGGGGATGATGATAAAGAAAGCCTATTAATTCGATCCCATCTACACTTAAAAAATTAATCTATGTCCCTTCTAATCATGACCTCCTTTAAATCAATAGAAAAACTAAAGCTCTTCATTTTCTTATGTAATCTATCGGCAATTTAGGCGAAAATATAAATAGTTGATAACTAATTTATTTATGAAGTAAAATTAAAAATTATTTTAAAAGAGGAGAAATGTATGAAAATTAAAGGTAAAGTCTGGAAATTTGGCGATAACATTGATACAGATGCCATAATTCCTGCGAGATATTTAAATACTTCTGATCCAAAGGAGCTTGCCAAGCATGTGATGGAAGATGCTGACAAAGATTTTCCGTTAAAAGTTAAAGAAGGTGATATCATAATTGCCGGAAGAAACTTTGGATGCGGTTCTTCT
Source organism: uncultured Nitrospiraceae bacterium (assembly GCA_937139565.1). Taxonomy (GTDB): domain Bacteria; phylum Nitrospirota; class Thermodesulfovibrionia; order Thermodesulfovibrionales; family Thermodesulfovibrionaceae; genus Thermodesulfovibrio. The sequence continues at coordinate 4,507 of CAKZQH010000053.1, forward strand.
CGGGAGCATGCTCCTATTGCTATAAAAGCTGCAGGAATTGGAGCAGTTGTTGCAAAGAGTTTTGCACGAATTTTCTTTCGAAATGCCTTTAATATAGGACTACCTATATTTGAAGTTCCTCTTCTTATTGACGAAGCAGATGAAGGAGATATAATCGAGATTGATATGGATTCTGGAGAAATTATAAATATTACAAAGGCTATGAAATATCAGACAAAGCCAATTCCAGAATTCATGCAGGAGCTAATAAATTCTGGAGGGCTTGTTGAATGGACAAAAAAGAGATTAGCAGGGAGGGAAGAAAAATGAAAAAATCTACCGAAAAAAGAATCTGTAAGAGTAAAAAATCCTCCTGTGCCTCCAAATCATATAAAATCGCTGTCATACCGGGCGATGGTACAGGACCAGAAGTTATCCGTGAGGGCGTAAAGGTTTTAGATGCAGTGAGTAAAAGATTGGGATTTAAGCTCGATTATACCTATTTTGACTTTGGTGGAGAAAGATATCTTCGCACAGGAGAAACTCTCCCTGATAGCGCCATAGAGGAGTTAAAAAAATTCAATGCCATATATCTTGGTGCAATTGGCCATCCTGATGTAAAACCAGGAATTCTTGAAAAGGGAATTCTTCTTAGGCTTCGCTTTGAGCTTGATCAGTATGTAAATCTAAGACCAGTCAAACTATTTCCAGGGGTGGATTGTCCACTTAAAGACAAGAAGCCAGAGGATATAGATTTTGTAGTAGTAAGGGAGAATACTGAAGGTCTTTATACGGGCTCTGGAGGTTTTCTTAAAAAGGGAACACCTGATGAGGTGGCAATACAGGTTTCCATAAATACTCGTAAGGGTGTGGAGCGTTGTATAAGGTATGCTTTTGAGTATTGTAAAAAGAGAAATAAAAATAAGAAGCTTACCATTTGCGGGAAGACAAATGTTCTTACCTTTGCTTTTGACCTATGGGAGAGAACCTTCTATGAGGTAGCAAAGGAGTATCCAGATATTACTGTTGATTATGCTCATGTTGATGCTATTACAATGTGGTTTGTAAAAAATCCTGAATGGTTTGATGTTATCGTAACTGACAATATGTTTGGGGATATAATTACAGACCTTGGAGCTATGATACAGGGTGGAATGGGAATAGCTGCTGGAGGAAATATAAATCCTGATGGAGTTTCCATGTTTGAACCAATTGGAGGCTCAGCTCCTAAATACACTGGGAAAAATGTCATCAATCCTCTTGCTGCCATATGTGCAGGCGGAATGATGCTTGAAAACATTGGAGAAGAAATAGCAGGGAAATTAATTGAAAGAGCTGTCATAGAGGTAACAGGGAAACACCTAAAAAGCCTTGCAGCCGGTAAAATGGGATATTCAACTTCAGAAGTAGGAGATTTGGTTGCAAAATATGTTACAGAATTACCCTTGGAGGGATAGAAATGCTTAAGAAAAAAGAAAAATATGTAGTAGCAGTTGTAGGAGCCACTGGAGCAGTTGGAAATGAGATGATAGCAGTGCTTGAAGAAAGAGAGTTTCCGGTTGAAAGATTAAGGCTTTTTGCATCTGAAAGAAGCCTTGGTGTAAAACTTAATTTTAAAGGTGAAGAGGTTTCCGTTGAAACCCTAAGTGAAGAGTCCTTTAAAGGCATAGACATAGCTTTGTTTTCTGCTGGAGCAGAAAGATCAAAAATATGGGCTCCTGTAGCAGCAAAAAGTGGATGTGTGGTAGTGGATAATTCGAGCCAATGGAGAATGGATCCTGAAGTTCCACTTGTTGTTCCAGAAGTAAATGCGCATGACCTTAAATGGCATAAAGGCATTATTGCCAATCCTAATTGTTCAACAATTCAAATGGTGGTTGCTTTAAAGCCCATACATGATGTGGCAAAGATAAAAAGAGTGGTTGTTACAACCTTCCAGGCTGTATCGGGAACTGGTAAAAAGGCCATGGATGAACTTTTGAAGCAAACAGTTGATCTACTTAATTTCAAAGAAATCAAAATTGAAGTCTATCCTCACCAGATAGCATTCAATGTGCTTCCCCATATAGATAAATTCCTCGAAAATGCTTATACAAAGGAAGAGATGAAAATGGTTAACGAGACAAAAAAAATCATGGGAGACCCTTCAATAAGAGTTACTGCAACCACAGTTAGAGTGCCAGTTTTCAGAGGGCATTCTGAGAGTGTAAACATAGAAACAGAGAAAAAGTTAACAGCCGATGAGGTAAGAGAGCTACTTCGCAAGGCTCCTGGTGTTGCAGTAATCGATAACCCTGAGAAAAATGAATATCCTCTACCTATATATGCCTCTGGCAAAGATGAAGTTTTTGTAGGAAGAATAAGGGAGGATGAATCAATTGATAATGGAATAAATATGTGGATTGTATCAGATAATCTTCGCAAAGGTGCAGCTTTGAATGCAGTCCAGATTGCTGAAGAGCTTATCAAAATGGCAGTTTAATTTGGCTTAATAAAATTATTAGGAGGCAAATATGTTAGGAGACAGGAAGGACTATATTTTCACCTCTGAATCGGTTACAGAGGGACATCCAGATAAAGTAGCAGATCAAATTTCTGATGCAATTTTGGATGCTATGATCTCAAAGGATCCTTATTCAAGAGTGGCTTGTGAAACTCTTGTGACCACTGGTCTTGTTATGGTGGCAGGCGAGATTACTACCAACTGTTATGTAGATATTCCATCAGTTATAAGAGAAACTGTTAAAGAGATTGGATATACGAGAGCCAAGTATGGCTTTGATTATGAAACATGTGCTGTTATCACGTCCATTCATGAGCAGTCTCCGGACATTGCTATGGGAGTAGATCCAGGAGGTGCCGGAGATCAGGGACTTATGTTTGGATTTGCTTGCAACGAAACAGAGGAACTTATGCCTATGCCCATTATGCTTGCCCACAAGCTCGCAATGAAGCTTGCTGAGGTAAGGAAAAAGGACATACTTACCTACCTTAGGCCTGATGGAAAAACACAGGTAACGGTTGAATACAAAGACGGAAAACCCTATCAGATAAGAAGTATCGTAGTATCTGCTCAGCATGCACCTGATATTACCTTAAGAGAATTAAGAGAGGACATAGTTGAAAAGGTAATAAAACCTGTGGTGCCAAAAGACCTTTTAGATGAGGAAAATGTTCAGTATTTTATCAATCCAACTGGAAGATTTGTTATAGGTGGACCTATGGGAGACACTGGACTTACAGGAAGAAAAATTATTGTAGACACCTACGGAGGAGTTGCAAGGCATGGAGGAGGATGCTTTTCAGGAAAAGATGCTACAAAGGTGGACCGCTCAGGCTCCTATATGGCACGGTATATTGCAAAAAACCTTGTAGCAGCAGGACTTTGCGACAGGGTAGAAATCCAGATTGCCTATGTTATAGGTGTTCCTGAACCTGTTTCTGTTTATGTAAACAGCTTTGGCACAGGAAAAACAGAAGATAGCAAATTGGAGGAAATAGTTAAAAAAGTCTTTGATCTAACTCCTAAGGGAATTATCGAAAAACTTCAATTGAGAAGACCCATATTTAGAAAAACAGCTGCCTATGGACATTTTGGAAGACCTGATCCAGACTTTACATGGGAACAGACAGACATGGCAGAAACTCTTCGAAAGGAGGCTGAGATTTGATAAAGGGAGATGTTAAAGACATTAAACTTGCTGAAAAAGGAAGGCTTAGAATTGAATGGGCTGAAATGGATATGCCTGTTCTTAGAATGATTAGAGAGAGATTTAAAAAAGAGAAACCACTAAAAGGAGTAAGGCTTGGAGCTTGTCTTCATGTAACTACCGAGACTGCAAATCTCATGATAACCCTTAAGGAAGGAGGAGCAGAGGTTGCTCTGTGTGCTTCAAATCCTCTTAGCACTCAGGATGATGTAGCAGCAGCACTTGTTAAGTTTTTTAAAATTCCTGTTTTTGCAATAAAAGGCGAAGATAGAGACACCTATTATAGCCATATTTATTCAGTGCTTGAAATGGAACCACAAATCACCATGGATGATGGTGCTGACCTTATATCTACACTTCATAAGGAGAGAAGGGAGCTTTTAGAGAAGGTAATTGGAGGCACAGAGGAGACCACAACAGGAGTTATTCGATTAAGAGCAATGGCTAATGATGGTGCTCTTGAGTTTCCTGTAATTGCTGTAAATGATGCCTATACAAAGCATCTTTTTGACAATAGATATGGCACAGGTCAAAGCACCATTGATGGAATCTTAAGGGCTACCAACAGACTTCTTGCAGGAAGTATTTTTGTAGTCTGTGGTTATGGATGGTGTGGTAGAGGAGTTGCAATGAGAGCTCGAGGAATGGGTGCCAGAGTAATTGTAACAGAAATAGATCCTCTTCGGGCACTTGAAGCAGTAATGGATGGTTTTGATGTAATGCCCATTTCAGAGGCTGCAAAAATTGGTGACATTTTTGTAACTGTAACAGGTAACATAAATGTTATTTCAGAAAAGGTATTTACAAAAATGAAAGATGGAGCCATAGTCTCTAACACAGGACATTTCAATGTAGAAATAGACATCGAAGGTTTGGAGCGTCTCTCGAAATCTAAAAGAGTTATAAGAGACTTTGTGGAAGAATACACTCTTAAAGATGGTCGAAGAATATATCTTCTTGCAGAAGGAAGACTTGTTAATCTCTCCGCAGCAGAAGGTCATCCAGCAGCAGTTATGGACATGAGCTTTGCTAATCAGGCTCTTTCAGCAGAGTTTATTTATAAAAATGGGAAAAAATTAAAAAAGGATGTTTATTCGGTACCATCGGATATTGATAGAGAAATTGCCAGGCTTAAACTTGAAAGCATGGGAATAAAAATTGATAAACTAACAAAGGAGCAAGAAAAGTATCTCCAAAGCTGGCAGGAAGGTACATAAAAAAGAGGGAGTATTATAATGCTCCCTCGATTGTTATTAAAATTTAATTCTCATTAGTGCTTATAAATGCTCTGGCTTCTTATCCTTACAGGTAAAACTCCAGTTGCTCTTGATAAGCCTTCAGAGAGGTAATCTAAAAAAGCATAAACAGCCATTTCATTTGAATCGTACAATAAAACAATCGTGTCTATCCTTTTAGAAAGTTCAAAGTTTGTAACATAAGGATTACCAAAGGATACAAATATTGAATTTTTATTTTCCTTGATAATTTTATAAATTATCGCCTTTTCCTCCTCTTTTAGAGAGTAGCTTTGTCCTGCTGCTCTTATGTCTGTAAAAGCTGCAATAAGGGGAATTTTACCGGTTTTTTTATATTCCATCAGGTCATAGGCCGAATCAAAGGTATATCTGAATATCTCAAATATGCTCTGAGTATAGTTTCCAACAAGATAGGGAATTATCTTACGATTCTGCAAGTCTTCTATTCTATTTCTTATAACTGTTACAGACCTTTTAAAAGCTTGTTTCACAATAAAAGGTATTTCTTCAGAAGATTCCTCAATTGAATCCTTATCTTCAAGAGTCAATTTTATTCTAAATTTATCTATTTTCTCTTTTGCCTCTTTGATTCTTTCTTCATTTATTAATCCTCTTTCATAAGCCTCTCCTATTTCATTAGAGGCTTTGTAAGGGTTCTCGGGATGAAGTATTATATCAGCACCAGCTTTTAGCGCTAATGCATGAGGATTATTATATGCTGATAGCGCTTTCATGTTCATGGCATCGGTGAGTACCAATCCTTTGAATCGGATTTTTTTTCTTAAAAGTTCCTTTATTGCCCATTCAGAAAGACTGGCGGGATAGTTGTCTTCAACTGGTATGCTTATGTGACCGACCATTATTGCTGAAACCTCTGCTTTTACTGCTTGTCTAAAGGGTTTAAGATGAAGATTAAGCCTGTCTGTAAGATAGGGTAAATCTAAATGAGAGTCTACAGAAACACCGCCATGTCCGGGAAAGTGCTTTCCGCAGGTTGGAAGCCCTTGTGATTGAAAGAAATTTATGATAAAACTTCCGTATTCTGATACAACCTTTGGATTATCTGAAAATGACCTTGTGCATATTATGGGATTTTTTGGTTCTGTATTTACGTCAAGAACAGGAATAAGGGCGAGATTTATCCCCACATCCCTTGCTTCTTTTATAACAATAGAATAAAGCTTTTCAAGTTCGTCACAGTCCTGTGGTAACTTAAATCCAGCTCTTATTGCCATCTGGCAAGGAATAATTGTTCCACCTTTTATTTGCTGTCCTACACCTCTTTCTATATCAGAAGCAATTATAAGTGTCTTTGATGAGATACTCTGAATATGGGAAAGGAAATCTTTTACTTTCTCGTATTCACCACCGAAAATAATAAATCCTGCGATACCTTCTTCAACGAGTTTTATGATGTAATCTCTGTATGAGGAGTCTTCAATCCTATCTCCGTCAAGCCTTGCAATAATTAGATTTAAAAAACTTTTCCTTATCATAGAATATTATTATGAATTATTGAAGCGAAAGGATTCAAATTTATAATCCACTTCATGATTGTAATAGAAGACTTAGGATTTTAGATGACTGAGTCATTTGAAGATAAAAAATGCCTGGCGGCGACCTACTTTCCCATGACCTCGCGGTCATAGTATCATCGGCCCTGGCGGGCTTAACTTCCGTGTTCGGAATGGGAACGGGTGTTTCCCCGCCGGTATAACCACCAGACAATTTTTATATTATCACAAAGCTTATATTAAATGCAAGCTAAATTTTATTACCTAAAAATTTTCTCGGTTTGCCTGCTCCCTGAGGTGGCCCAACAAGACCGTCTTCCTCAAGAAGATCCATTATTCGGGCTGCACGGTTGTAACCGATTTTAAATTTTCTCTGAATAAGAGATATGGAGATTTCACCCACCTGGTTTGCATATTCAATTACTTGCTCGTAAAGTTCATCTTTATCTGAATCATAAGAATTACCATTTTCCTTTTTTTCAACAGGTAACTGGATTGATTCAAAGAGTCCATAGTCTGGAACTCCCTGAGAGCGTAAATAGTCGGTAACTGCCTTAACTTCTTCTTCGCTTACATAGGCTCCGTGAACTCTCAATATTTTTACGCCTGAAACCATAAAAAGCATATCACCCATTCCAAGTAATTTTTCTGCTCCCTGAGCATCAAGTATGGTTCTGGAGTCAACTCGAGAACTCACCTGAAAGGCTATTCTTGCTGGGAAATTTGCCTTAATAATGCCTGTGATTACATCTACACTTGGCCTTTGTGTTGCCACTACAAGATGAATACCTGAAGCTCTTGCCATTTGAGCAATCCGTGTTACTGATTGTTCAACTTCCGATGGAGCGGTGAACATAAGGTCTGCAAATTCATCAATAAAGACAACAATGTATGGTAGTTTCTCCTCAGAGGATACTGACTGATTGAATGTTACTATGTTTCTAAATCCTCGGGATGCAAAAAGCTTGTATCTTCTTTCCATCTCTACGATAACTTTTTTTAAAGCATCGGAAGCTTCCTTGGGATCGGTTATAACAGGAGACATTAAATGGGGTATGTTTTCGTAAGTAGATAGCTCTAAGAGTTTAGGATCAATTAACAAAAGCTTTACTTCCTCAGGAGTAGACTTGTAAAGAAGGCTTAGAATCATTGTGTTTAAACAGACACTTTTTCCAGAACCAGTGGCGCCCGCTACAAGAAGATGGGGCATCTTAGAGAGATCTGTAATAACAGGATTTCCGTATATATCTTTACCGAGTGCAAGTGTTAAATATGATTCACTTTTTTGAAATTTTTCTGAAGAGATAATTTCACCGAGTCTTACTATCTGGCGTTTTTTATTTGGCACCTCAATTCCAATTGCAGACCTACCTGGAATAGGATATATTCTTATGCTTTGGGCTTTAAGGGAAAGAGCTAATTCATCACTAAGGGTGATTATTTTACTTAGTTTTATTCCGCTTGCAGGTTCAAATTCGTACATGGTAACAACAGGACCAGGATGAACCTCATTAATCTTTCCGTGAATTCCAAATTCAGCAAATCGTGATTCTATGCTTCTTGCTGATAAAACTAATTCCTCTTTTGAAATTGTGCTTTCAGTCTTCTCAATTTCAAGAAGTGCAAGCGGTGGCATTTTAAATCTGCCTTCCTTTCTCTCAACTTGCTCTCTTTTTAGATTGTCCGTATCTTCAGGGGTTGAAGCTTTTTTTGTCTGCTTTTCTTTGTTAAAGTTTTTTAATGATTCTTCTGGCTTTGGAACTTTTATTATCTTTATCTCATCTTCTTCCTGCGGTGTGATTGTGTTTTTTTCCGTAGACTCTGTTTTTCTCCTTATTAAATCTCCCTTAAGCATGAATAGGGAAGCTATTGACAGAGATAGCCAAAGTATATATGTTCCTGCAAGGGATATATATTTTTTACTTAAATCAAACGCAATTAATGAAAGTCCTTCTGCTATTTTTTTATAGGGCTCAATAAACTGCCTGAGTGGTTCGAACATAACAGAAAAAGAAAAAAGAGCCAAAGTGAGCCAAAGAATTTTTACCATCGATATGGGCTTATGTAAAAATATACGAATGCCTCCATAAATTAAAAGAATAGGGATTAAAAAAGCGCCTATTCCAAAAATGCTGAATAGTATGTCCGCCAAGTAAGAGCCTACAATTCCGCCATAATTCGATGGTTTCGAGTTTGTATAGGTAAAAAATGAGGGGTCCAAAAAATTGTAAGTAGTAAGACAAACCCCTAAGTAAACAGCAAAAGAGAAAAAAAGAAGAGATTTGAATATTTCCGAAGGTGAATACTCAGCTTGGTTATTTTTTTTTACTTCCCTTTTTAAATTTCCCTCTATTTTTTTAGTTTTAAGGGGTTTTTTATAAAAAACTTTTTTACTCATCAGCTTCTAAGAAAATATAACAAAAAAATCACTAATGCTAAAACCCACCTATAGTATATAAAAATGTTCAAAGGATATTGTTTTAGAAAACTAAGAAGAAATTTAATGGCAACTATGCCTGTAATTGTTGCTGTGATTATTCCCACAGCAAAGAGAGAGTAATCGTGAGCATAATCTATTTTTAGAGATTTACAAAAATCAAGCATTGCTGCTCCTGCAATAGCAGGTGTTGAAAGCAGAAAAGAAAATTTTGCAGCATAGGCTCTGTCAAGACCTCTAAATAGACCTGCAGCAATAGTAATTCCTGAGCGGGACACGCCTGGTATTAAAGCTATTGCCTGCGCAATGCCTATTACAAAGACATCAAGGATAGAGATATTTTCTCTATCTCTCCTTCCTAATTTTTCCGCAAGGAGCATTACTGCACCAAATACTATAAGAGTAAAGACTATAATTAGAGGATTTCTAAGTTCGTTTTCAATTATGCTGTGAAATAAAACACCTGCCAAGCCAGCAGGAATGGTTCCAATTACAATGTAGGCGAGCATTCTTCTGTTTCTAAAAAATATATCTATCCAGTCCCTCCAGAAGCAAATCAAAAGGGAAATAAGAGTGCCCACATGCACAGCAATATCAAAGGAAAGTGAATTGACTGTTCCATCCCATCCAAAAATCCATGGAGTTATTACTAAATGGGCCGTACTACTGATTGGAAGAAACTCTGTTATGCCTTGAATTATTCCAAGTAAAATGGCCTGAAAAATTTGATCCATAAGTTTTCTTTTCCTCCTTTAAGGGCTTCCTAAGATTTAGTAAAAGATTTCATTAAATATTTCTAAGGCGAAGCCTAAGAGAATTAGTTACAACCGACACAGAACTTAGACTCATGGCAAAAGAGGCAATCATTGGATTAAGAAGAGGACCTCCAAATATATAAAGAGCACCAGCTGCAACAGGAATACTCAGAACATTGTAAATAAATGCCCAGAAAAGATTCTCCTTTATGGTGCGAAGTGTTAGTTTGTTTAGCCTTATAAGCCTTGGGATTCCCTTGAGCCCGCCGCTCATAAGGGTTATATCAGCTGCATGAATGGCAATGTCTGTGCCACTTCCCATTGCAATTCCAATATTTGCCTCTGCAAAAGAAGGAGCATCATTTATTCCATCTCCGATCATGCCAACTATTTTTCTCTCTTCAATTCGGTATTTTCTTACAATTCGGGCTTTTTCTTGGGGAAGCATATCAGAGTAGTATATTCTAATTCCAAGTTTTTCTGCCACATAGGATGTTACCTCTTTGTTGTCACCGGTTAAAATAACCACTTCAATTCCCATTTTTTTGAGGCTTTCTACTATTTCAAAGGCCTCCTTTCTGATTGTATCACTTATATAAAAAACTCCTTTTATTTCATCATCAAAGAATACATAGACATGGGTTGATGGGTCATTTAAACCTATCTCAGGAAGAGTGATGCCTCTTTTAGACATAAATTTACCGCTACCTATTAGCACTTCTTTTTCCCATTCGTTCGGAATGGCAACTTTTGCTTTAATACCTCCTCCTGGGATTATCTGAAAACTTAATGGTTCTCTTCCATATATACCCTCTCTCGCACAGTACCTAAGAATTGCCTTTCCAAGAGGATGTTCAGAGTATTTTTCAGCAGAAGCGACAATATAAAGCAGTTCCTCCTTTTCAATATTAAAAAGATCAACTCTAGTTACCTCTGGCTGTCCCTCCGTAAGAGTGCCTGTTTTATCCATAAAGAGAATATTAAGATTTCCAGCTTCCTCTAATTTCTCAATGTTTCTGATAAGAATTCCCTCACGAGCAGCCCTTCCTGTTGCAACCATTATGGCTGTAGGAGTTGCAAGTCCAAGAGCACACGGGCAGGCAACAATAAGAACAGCTATGCTGTTTTGAATCGCTATAGAGAGTTCTCCCTGAAGAAAATACCATAAAGAAAAGGTAATAATGGCAATTAACAGCACAGTAGGAACAAAGATAGATGAAATTTTATCAGCAAGTCGCTGTACAGGAGGCTTGCCTTTTTGAGCATCTTCAATTAATTTTATTATCTGGCTTAAAAGGGATTCTTTACCTACTGCTTTTGCTTGAACTTTTAATACACCTGAACGCAAAAGAGTTCCTCCAATTACTCTGTCACCGGAAGATTTATCTATAGGAATAGATTCTCCAGTAATCATTGACTCATCTACGCTTCCATAGCCTTCTAAGATAAGTCCATCAACAGGTATTTTTTCACTCTGCTTTATAATTACTACATCACCTGGCATGACTTCTTGAATACTTATCTCTTTTTCTTTTCCATCTCTTATCACCGTTGCTTTTTTTGGTTGAATTTCCACAAGTCTCTTTATTGCGTCAGAGGTTCTTTCTTTGGCTTTTTCTTCAAGGGTCCTACCAAAAAGTATTAGGGTAATTATTACTGCGGATGTTTCAAAATAAAAATGATGGCCATTTTGAAATAAAAGACCAAAAAGGCTATAAAAATAGGCTGCATTTGTTCCAATGCTTATTAGAGTGTTCATATTTGTTGAGCCATGTTTAAAAGCAATTAGAGCATTTCGATGAAATCTCCATCCAATAATAAATTGCACAGGAGTTGCTAAGAGAAATTGAACAAAACCATTTCCTAAAATAGGAAGATGAAACATGCTTCCAAGAAATAGCGGGAAGGTAAAGATTAGACTAAAAATTAATTCTCTTTTTATTTTTCTTATGGCTTTTTTCTTTTCCTCTTCAATTTGATAAGTTTCTGTGTATTTTTCTCCTTTTATACCTAAGGCTTTAAGAGAGGAGAGTATTTTTTCCTCCTCAACAATAGTAGATAAGTATTTAATCTCAAGGGTTTTTCCTATTATGTCTGATTTTATTTCTGTGATACCCTCTATCTCTAAAAGCTTGCTCTCAATCAGTCTTACCAGTTCAGAATCAATTTCTTGTATTTGAAGATAAAGGTTTCTTTGACCAAAGTCATATCCTGTTGCCCTAATTACGCTCAATAGCCGGGATATTTTTAAAGGTTCTTCAGCTATAATAATAGCCTTTTCTGTAAGAAGATTAACAGAGGCTTCTTTTACACCCTCTACCTTTTTTAATGCTCTCTCAATGGCCTGAGCACAGGCAGAACAGGTCATTCCTTTGATAGGTATTTCAATGGTTCGCTCCACTTTTCTTATTTTTACCTTATGAGATGTTAAGTGTCAAATTTTATGATATAATTGAAAAACTGCATTTTTCGGAGGTAAGATGAGAGCCATTATGAAAGCCTTTAAAAAGGCTGTTGCTTTAGATAGTCATGTGCATAGAAATCTAAAGGTTAGAATGCCAGATAACTTTGATTTTATGAAAGATGTGGAAATTGTACCTCTTACCTATTCGGAAATTTTAGCTGCAACCATGTATTACCCAGTTTTATTTGGAATTCAGGAAGGAGGCGTTTTTCCCTTTGCAGTGATTGGCATTAACAATAGAAATGTTTTCTTAGAGGAAGAAGGGCATTGGAAGGTGGATGTTATTCCAAATGTTTGTAAATACTTTCCCTTTGGAATTCTAAAAGATAAGGATGAATACACAATAATTTTTGATGAAAGATATGCAAACAATGATGGCCAGAGAGTGTTTGATGATGATGGAAGCGATACAGAATTTTTTTCTAAGATTAAAGCTGGGCTTACAGAGCTTGCAAGAGACTTTTATGATGCTGAGGAACTCTCCAGAGAGCTTTTTGAAAATGGATATCTTAAACCCTTCAACCTCGATGTAGAGACAAAAGTAGGGAAAATGAAATTTAACAATGTATATATGGCAAACTTAGAAAATCTCTCTTCTACTTTGCCTGAAAAATTGTACACTCTGAATGCAAACGGTTCGCTTTTAATCCTTCATGCCCATTACTTGAGCCTTAGAAACTTTAAGCTTTTTAATATTTTTGCATAGCAGTCTTTCAATTTCATATATTAGAAATTTTTTATCCAGGCATTTTAATTCCTTGCAAATACTGGGAAAACAGGGCAGACAACTGTTATCCCTTATTACAAAGAGATTTTCTCCAATTGGATGCCATATTACAGGGTCGGTTGGGCCAAAAATAACAACTGAGGGAACTCCTAAATATGAGCTTAAATGGCTTACTCCACTATCCAGACCAATATAAAGGGAGGCTTTTAAAAGATTTTTTGCCAAGTCAAGAACATTATTAACAAAAAGAGATTTTATGAAAAAATTACCTTGCCTTTCTTCTGCAGGTCCAATAATATATAAGGTATTAAAGCCCATTTTTTTAAGAATTTTGTCCAGTTCAAGGAAAAAGTCAATCTCAGGATTCTTCTTTTTTGAACCACTACCTGGATGAATAATACAAAGAGACGAATTCTTTTTAGTTTTAATGCCTATATTTAAAATTTTTGAAAACTCTTCTCCTTCTAAATTCAAAGATTTAAGATAATAATCGATGATCCATATTTTTTCCCTTACAAAAGGATCAACAAATATGGTTTTATCTGAGGAACTAAAAGTTTCTCTATCTGCAGAGAAAATTATTCTTAAATCAAAGTGTTCTTTTGGTTCATAGAAGGTCACTTTATTGCAAAATCCTGCAATTTTGGCAAGGCTAAAGTATTCACTATTACCCCATACTGTTAAATGGTAGCCTCTTTTTTTCAATATCTCTAAAACCGGATAGACAAGAAGGCTATCTCCCAAGCCACCCATGCGATAAATTAAAATTTTCATGATATAATTTTAAATCATGCCCAAAATAAGAACAAATAGAGGAGAGGTTTTTGATGCCCATAATGAATCTATACTGCAGGTTCTAAGAAAAAATGGTATTTATCTTCCTGCCTCTTGTGGTGGAAAAGGAGTTTGCGGAAGATGTAAGATTAAAATAAAAGAAGGAACTGTCAGAACTGAATCAATCGATAACCTATCAGAAAAGGAAAAAGAGGAGGGATTTGTTCTTGCGTGTCTTACTTACTGTGAAAGTGATCTCTATGTGGATCTGCCAGAAAAACTTATAACTGTAGAGGATAGAATATCGAAGATTAAAGCTGAGTATATCGAAAAATTTTTCAAGGATAATCCTGAACTTTATGATCCTCCTGTAAAGAGAGTCAGTCTCTCTCTTTATCCACCCTCTTTAGAAGACTCAAGAGCAGATTTTGAGAGCTTATTCCATATACTGGGAAAAAGGCTTAATGTTTCACCCCTGCTTGCAGGAGAGATTTCCCGTTCCTTAAGGGATGCTAACTGGCGTATCCAGCTGGCAGTATCTGAGAGTGACATTCTTCATGTTCTCCAGAGTGATGAGAGGATTTACGGAATTGCCATTGACATAGGAACCACCACAGTTGTTCTATGCCTCGTTGATATGGAGGAGGGAAAAGTTAAAAATCTGGCTAGTTGCTATAATTCCCAAATCTCCTATGGAGACGATGTTATAACGAGGATAATCTTCTCTGTCGAAAACCCTGATGGCCTCCATATTTTGAGAAATTCAATTATGAATGACTTAAATGCGCTCTTAGAGACATTAGAGAAAAAAGGAAAAATTCTCTTTGGAGTGATCTCAGGTAATACTACCATGTGTCATATCTTTTGGGGCCTGAATCCAGAGCACATCAGAGTCGAACCATATGTTCCAATCTTCTCTCGCTATCCTATCTGGAAAGCCCATGAAACTCTATTAAACATTAAAAACTCTGCACCTCTATATACCCTTCCTTCAGTAGCAGGATTTGTTGGTGGCGATATTGTGGCAGGAGTTCTTTTCAGCGGAATGTATGAGAGCGAAGAAGTATGTCTGTTCATTGACATCGGTACCAATGGAGAGATAGTTCTTGGAAACAGAGAATTTCTCCTTACAGCATCTACGTCTGCAGGACCTTGTTTTGAAGGTAGTGGCATAAGTTGTGGCATGAGAGCGACAGAAGGAGCTGTGGAGAGCTTTCAGTACTTTAAGGATACTGACTCTTTTAAAGTTAAGGTAATAGGGAACAGAAATTGTCGAGGAATATGTGGCTCAGGAATGATTGATATACTCTATGAGCTTTACAAGTCAGAGGTGATTGATAAAAGAGGAAGATTCGTTCCTGACAGCTCGTCCCATTTAAGCAGAGTCAATGATGAATGGAGATTTTTAATTAATGAAACATGTTATATCACCCAATCTGACCTTGATAACATAATTAGAGCAAAAGCAGCTATTTACGCTGGAGTGGAAACCCTTTTAAGAGAGGTTGGCATGGATAAAAAGGATATACAAAAAGTTTATATTGCTGGAGGTTTTGGAGAATTTTTAGATGTAAAAAAAGCAATCTCCATTGGAATGATTCCCAATCTCCCAGTTGAGAAATATAGCTTCCTTGGCAATTCTTCACTGGCCGGTGCTGTTATGTGCCTATTAAGCAATGAACTCAGAGAGAAGGCTGAAGAGATCGCAAAAGGCATGACCTATATTGACCTTTCTTCTTCTAAGTTTTTCATGGATGAGTATGTGGCATCATTATTTATTCCCCACACCGATGAAAGTAAATTTATCAGATTTGAATAGTAATATTCTTAGGCAAATCCTGATCTTTTTATGATTTATTCTTTAATCGAGAGGTAAAGTTTCACTGAAAAAAATCCAAAAATAAGAGGAGTTATCCACGGAGAGATGAAAGGCGGAAGCATTTTTGAATAACCTAAAAACATAAAAAGAGAATAAACAAGCCAATAAATTATTGTAATTACAAGCCCTATTCCAACTGTTATAATTCCACTTGCCTGAAAGCTTGTTTTTGTCTTTGAAAGAATAAAGCTAAACCTTTCATAGGCACCAAGAGGTAAAGAAATTCCAAGAACCATCATAAAAAATGTAACAAAATTATACGAAAGCTTTCCACTAATATCTGTATCTATCTTTGGATTATTAAGGCCCACCCTTTTTAAATCTTTTCTCTTCTGGAGCAGTTCTCCTATTCCAAACTCTTCTATTTTTTTAATATCTTTAAATGCAACTGCCGAAATTTTAATATCCACAGGATAAATTAAAGATTGTGCTTTTTCAATCTTTCCATTAACAAAATCGTATGTAATTACATTTTTTAAAAACAACTCTTTACTTTTTATCTCAGCCTGTTCAGAGTCTATTCTTTTAATAAGCACATCTCCTTTAAGGATAAAAATTTTTACATCTGTTGCTATCCTTTTTTCTTGAGAAAAAGCGCCAATTTTTAAAATTGAGCCATCTTTTGTTTTTAAAAAAATATCTCTCTGCAGTTGACTTTTACCTTTTTCCGTTAACTCATCAATCATGATATTTAATTTCTTTATAAAATTAGGCTGCACAAATTCTCCAAATATAAAACCAGATATGGCAATAATAATACCTAAAATTAAAAATGGTTTTAAAAGCTCTCTTAATCTTCCTCCTGCAATAGAGAGTATCAAAAGCTCTCTACTTCTTACTCCAATTGAAAAAATAAAAAGGGAAGATATTAGAGTTACAAAAGGGATTAAATAAAACAGATATCGGGGAATACTGTAAAAAACATATTGAATAAAGAATGTGGCTGAGGGTTTATAAAGCATAAAATCATCAATTTTCTCCACCAGTCCTACAATTGATAGGAGAGTTGACATGGACAAAATTAAAATAAAAAACACTCGCAAAAAATCTTTAATGTAATACTTACAGACAGTATTTATTTTCATCGTCAATTAGTTCCTTATGGCTCTGTAAAATACAAACGAAAGAAATCCCACAATAACAACCGGCGATAGTGCACCAACTTCAGCTGGTACAAATCCTGCCTTTGAGAGATTTGCTCCATATATCATAAGAACATAATAAAGTGCAAAAACAGCAAACCCTACTGTAATTCCCCCGAGTCTTCCACTTCTTCCTATTATCCTACAAAGGGTGGGAGCTAAAAAAACACTAATTATGCATAGAATAGGTAGAGAAACTCTTTTATAAAGCTCCAATTTGTAATCTATCTTTTTTTCATTTGATATCTTGGATAAAAGCTCAAAAAGGGAAAGTTCTGTATTTTTTTTAGCTATGGGATCTATATTGGGAGTCAGCATAAAAATATATTCCTTGAAGCTTACTTCATTAAGGGATGCTCCCCTGTTAAAATAAGCCTTTCCATTAATTAGGCTTAGGCTTATATTTTCCTTCTCCTTTTTTATTCTCCCCTCATTAGCCATGATTAGTTTACTGTCTTCCTTTCTTTCATCGAATATAACCACATCCCTCAAATGCATATTGTCTTTTTTTTCTCTTACAAAGATAGTAATTCCTTTAAATCCTTGATTAAAAACACCCTCCTCTATACCAAGAGGAGCTCTTTCTGAGAGTATAGTAAGAACCTTTTCTCTCACCAAACTAATGCCTACAGGAGCAAGATAAAAACTCATAATTAGAGTTAATAAAAAAGAAATTAATCCCAAATATAAAGCAGGCTTGAATGCTTTTTTATAAGGCATACCGCTTACCATAAAAATAGTCATTTCATTGTCAGTTTGCATTCTTCCGTAAGTAAGCAGAACACCCATTAAAATAGCCATAGGAACGGTAAACACAAATAACTGAGGTTGAAGAAGAATCACTAAAAGAGAGAGATTTAACAAATCTATTCCAACAGCGGAAAAAACCTTGCTTAATTTCATTAATTTTTCTATGACCAGTATGGCATTTAAAAAGGCTATTGAGAGAAGCATATTTTGAAGTAACTCTCGAATAATAGCCCTATAGATAATTTGCATTAAAAAATTCCCTTTTTAAGAATATCGTGGATATGAATAATACCTCTGAGGGTTCCATCAATCCCTGGAACAATTAGGCTAGTTATTGAATATCTTTGCATCATAGAAAGGGCTGACGCAGCTAATTCTTCTTCTCCGATCGTTTTTGGATTTTTGGTCATTATATCCAGAGCCTTAAGCTCGAAAAACTCTTTACCCCAACGCTGAACACCTCTTCTAACATCTCCATCTGTGATTATTCCAAGAACCTTCCTTTCTCTATCTACCACAACAACCACACCCAATCTTTTAGAAGAAATCTCAAGTACTGCATCGAGCATGATAGTATCTGGAGAGCAGATAGGAAGGGCCTCTCCAGTCTGCATGAGATCTTTTACCTTTGTAAGCATTCTTCTTCCAAGGGAACCGCCAGGATGGAAAAAAGCAAAGTCTTCCTTTTTAAAGCCATTTCGCAAAATAAGACAAACTGCAAGCGCATCACCCATAGCAAGAGTAGCGGTAGTTGATGCAGTGGGTATGAAACCAAAAGGACAGGCTTCTTCCTCAACGGAAATGTCAAGAACCACATCTGCTTGCTTAGCGAGAGTTGAATCTGGATTTCCTGTTATGGCAATAAGCTTCACATTAAAATATTTGAGAAAAGGAATAAGCCTAACAAGCTCATCTGTCTCGCCACTATTTGATATGGCTATTACCACATCGTCTTCAGTAACCATTCCAAGGTCTCCATGACTTGCTTCGGCAGGATGCATAAAAAATGAAGGTGTACCCGTAGATGCAAGAGTAGCTGCTATTTTTCTTCCCACAAGTCCAGATTTACCCATTCCTGTAACAACAACTCTTCCTTTTGAACTGTGAATAATCTCCACAGCTCGCAAAAAATTCTCATTTATTCGGTCTTTTAGATTATCCACAGATTTAGCTTCGATAGTAAGTACTTTCTTTGCTAAATCAATAAGATTTTCTCTGTATTTAGGATCACAGCTCATGAAATTTATTTTAAGTTAGGCAGGCAATTTAATTCAAACTATGAGTTATCTTTCAAGAATTAAAAAAAGATCTCCCTCAATGAGATCATCTAAAACAGTGTATTTCTCAGTTAGTCTTTGAGCAATATTTACTAAGTAGCCCTTTTCAAAATAGGTCAGTCCAATATCCTTCGTCCTTGTATTTTTATTAAGGCATGTAAAAATAAGTTTAACTGTTGTATGATTGAATAGAATTTCTAAACACCGCTTCATTTGTTCCTCTATACCTTCCACTGCAAGATTAAATACACCTATTGCAACAGTATAGTGAAATTTCTCTTTCAGGGGTTCCTTTTCAATATCTCTTTGAATAAAATTTGCACCATTATATTTTTCCTTGGCAATTTGGATGAGATGAGGATTTATATCAATTCCTATGTAATTGCAGCTTATTTTCCTTTTAAGAAGATAACCGTAAAAATCACCCTTTCCGCAACCAAAATCAAGAAGGCTTTTGCCTTCAGGATTAATTAGCTTAAGAATTGTGCTGTAGCGAAGAATCTGCCCTTCTTCACTCCAGCCAACAGATTCTGGTTTATCTTTAAAATGAAGTAGTCTTTTAGTGAAAAAATCTATTACATATTCCTTTGCAAGTTCATCCATTTTTTTCCTCAGAAAATTTTGTGAGAAATATTAAAACTTTTCTATGTTATACTAAAAAATGTACATAATTCCAGCCATTGACCTCAAAAATGGCAAATGTGTAAGACTTCGTCAAGGAAAATTTGATGAGATGACAGTGTATTTCGACAATCCTGCTGATGCAGCTAAAAAATGGCAAGATGAGGGCGCAGAGATATTACATGTTGTTGACCTTGATGGAGCAAAGGATGGAAAACCAGTAAATCTATCTGCCATAGAAAAAATAAGAGAAGCTTTTAATGGAAGCATTGAAGTTGGCGGCGGTATAAGAAATTTTGAGACCCTAAAAACACTCCTTAACATTGGAATAGATAGAGCCATACTTGGAACCATAGCAGTTGAGAATCCTGAATTTGTAAGGAAGTCCGCAGAGCAGTTTCCAAATAAAATTATAGTAGGAATTGATGCAAAGGACGGTTATGTAGCCGTAAAGGGATGGGTTGAGATTACAAAGATAAAAGCCACAGAACTTGCCTTAAAACTCCAAGATTATGGGATATGGGGAGTTATTTATACAGATATTTCAAGAGATGGTATGCTTACAGGACCTAACATTAAGACAACTGAGGAGATGGTGCAATCCTTAAGTATTCCTGTAATAGCCTCTGGTGGAGTTTCTTCTCTTGAGGACATTCTCAATCTCAAAATGATAAAAGGCCTGTGGGGTGCAATCACAGGTAAAGCTATCTACGAGGGCAGAATAAACTTGAGAGAAGCAATAAAAACCGCTAAAATGGGGACTCACTAAGATGCTTGCAAAAAGAATAATACCCTGCTTAGATGTAAAGGATGGAAGAGTTGTAAAGGGAGTTAATTTTCTTAATCTAAGGGATGCAGGAGACCCTGTTGAGAATGCCCTTTACTACGATGATGAAGAAGCCGATGAGCTTGTTTTTCTTGATGTAACAGCTTCCCACGAAAAGAGAAAGATAATTATCGATGTGGTTGAAAGGACTGCTTCTGTAGTTTTTATGCCCCTTACAGTTGGAGGAGGAATAAAAACAATTGATGACATAAGAGATCTCCTAAATGCTGGTGCAGACAAGGTTTCAATAAATACAACCGCGGTAAAGAATCCCTACTTTATTCAACAGGCATCATCGAGATTTGGTTCTCAGTGTATAGTAATTGCCATAGATGCAAAAAGAGTGGACAAAAATTTTAATCCAAAATCCTATACTCCTGAATCTTGGTTTGAAGACGCAGAACTTAAAAGTGTGCTTTATAACGAAAATACAAAATTTGTCCTCTCGACTCACGGTGGAAGGCTTATGAGACCCATTGATGCAGTGGCATGGGCAAAAAAAATGGAAGCCCTTGGTGCTGGTGAGATTCTTCTTACTAGTATGGACAGAGATGGCACAAAAGAGGGTTATGATATTGAACTTACCAAAGCAATATCTGAAGCAGTAAACATTCCCGTAATTGCATCGGGCGGTGCAGGCACCCTTGAGCATCTTTATGAAGCCTTTGCACTGGGAGGAGCAGATGCAGCACTGGCAGCCTCTATATTTCACTTTCGAGAGTATTCGGTGCGAGAGACTAAGGAATTTTTGAAACAAAAGGGTATATCCGTACGAATATAATATAAATTTTCATGAAACCTGAAAGACTATCAGTAGAGATTACAACAAGATGCAATCTAAAGTGTGAAATTTGTCCCAAGCAAAGCCCCAATTATCATCAATTAGAAATGGACATGAGTCTTGAAACTTTTAAAAAACTTATTCCTCTCATGCCATCGCTAAAGAGCATTGTTTTAAGTGGCATAGGAGAGCCCCTTGTTCATCCCTATTTGGAAGATTTAATCTCTCTTTGCAAAAAATACATGGAGCCACACACATCAATTGGCTTTCAGACCAATGGAGTTTTGCTTACTGAGGAAAAAATGTCTGAGCTTATCCGAGCGGGACTTAATAAAATATGTGTATCCATTGATAGTTTAGTTCCTATAAAGGGTCTTCACGAACCCGTCTTTGCTGAAAGAGCTCTTGAAATCATAGCAAGAGAGAAGAAAAATGGCGCAGTGAGATTGCAAAGTGGTATTGAAATAGTAATAACAAAGGAAAATATAGATCAGATAATTCAAACTATACTTAAGGCAATGGAATACAAAATAGACTTCGTCATTATCTCTCACCTAATCCCCTATTCACCTGAAGCTGCCGATGCAGTAGCCTATGAGACAAACAATAAAGAAGCGGTGAGAGTATTCAAAAAATGGCTCACCAAGCTAATTGATAAAGGCTATTCCATTGACTTTTGGTTAGAACAAATGAAAAAGAAAGCCCTTCCGGAATTTTTTCCTCACGAAAGTGAACCTCTAAAACTTTTTAAAGGAATGTATGATGAAGCTGCTAAAAAAGGAATAACTTTAAATTTAAACAGTCTTATTGGGCGACAGGATAATCTTCTGAATGAAGTAGAAAAGATTCTTAATGAAGTTTCATTTTTAAGCCAAAAATTAAATCTTCAGATTCAGATTCCTTCAACAAATCCCGATCCCAAAAGAAAATGCGATTTTTTGGAAGAAAAATGCCTTTTTATAGGAGTAGATGGTGAGGTCTCACCCTGTTATTTTCTCTGGCATAGCTTTACCTGTTATATCTCAGGATTAAAAAAATCCGTAAAAAGATGGTCCTTTGGAAATATTAACCAGATGGAACCTTTAGACATATACAACTCCATTGAATATAAAAAATTCGTATCTTCGGTTCTTAAATATGACTTTCCTTATTGCTATGACTGCAATTTTGCTCTATGCGATCTCATGGAACTTGAAGATTTCCTTTATGACTGTTACACAAATTATGTGCCGTGCGGAGCCTGTCTATGGTGTGGTGGATTATTTTACTGTATGATATAATTGAAAATAATTTTTAAAAACAAAAGGGGGTAGGTTATGAAAATTTTAAGAGTTAACATGAGTGAAGACACGCCAATGGTAAAGGTAGAGGAGATTGGTAGCTACGAAGGACTGGGTGGAAGAGGCCTCACATCAGCCATAGTGTCTAAAGAAGTAGATCCCCTTTGTCATCCACTAAGTGCAGACAATAAGCTTGTAATCGCTCCAGGACTTTTAGGTGGAACTGCAGCTGCTATGTCTGGAAGATTATCGGTAGGCTGCAAAAGTCCACTTACAGGAACTATTAAAGAAGCAAATGCAGGTGGACAGGCTGGACAAGTTATGGCTAGGTTAGGATATGCTGCTATTGTGCTTGAGGGAAAACCTAAGGGAGATGATATTTATAAAATCTGTATAAATAAAGATGGTGTGAAGGTTATAAAGGACAATTCTCTTAAAATGCTTCCAAATTATGAGCTTGTGGAGCGAATGAAAGGAGAATTTGGAGAAAAAATTGCTTGCATAAGCATAGGTCCTGCTGGAGAGATGAAGTTAGCTGGTGCTTCAGTGGCTGTTACTGATATGGAACTTCGACCAACAAGACATGCAGGCAGAGGCGGTGTTGGAGCTGTTATGGGATCAAAGGGCATAAAAGTTATTGTTCTCGATGATACTGGAACTACACCAAGACAGCCAAAAGATCCAGAGGCTTTTAAAGAAGCAAACAAAAAGTTCGTTATGGGACTTCAGAAACATCCTGTAACAGGGCAAGGACTTCCAGCTTATGGAACAAATGTTCTTACAAACATAATAAATGAAGTTGGCGCTTATCCAACCTATAACTTCAAAGAAGGACGCTTTGCAGGAGCAAGAAAAATAAGCGGAGAAGTGCAAGCTGAACTTGAAAAGCAAAGAGGAGGAAATCCAACCCATGGTTGTCATCGTGGTTGTGTTATTCGCTGTTCTGGCATTTATCACGATAAGGATGGTCATTATCTTACAAAACAACCAGAGTATGAGACTGTGTGGGCACTGGGCGGAAACTGTGGCATAGATGATATAGATAAAATTGCCTATATGGATTTCTTATGTGATAACTTTGGAGTTGATACCATAGAAATGGGTGTAACAATTGGAGTTGCCATGGAAGCAGGTCTCATTAAATGGGGCGATGCAGATGGAGCAATTGAACTTTTAAATGAAATCGGAAAGGGAAGTTATCTAGGCAGAATCATAGGTAATGGAGCAGCCTATACTGGTAGAGCCTTTGGTGTAGATAGAGTACCTGTTGTTAAAGGGCAGGCACTTCCAGCTTATGATCCGCGAGCAGTTCAAGGAATAGGGGTCACATATGCTACAAGCACAATGGGCGCTGATCATACTGCTGGTTATTCTATTGCTCTTAATGTGCTTAAAACAGGTGGCTTTGTTGATCCTCTTAAACCAGAGGGACAGGTTGATCTATCAAGAAATCTCCAAATTGCTACAGCCTTTATAGATTCAACTGGAATGTGTATTTTCATTGCTTTTGCTCTACTTGATCAACCTGAAACAAATAGTGCTTTAGTTGAAATGCTTAATAGTTTCTATGGCTGGAACATGACAGATAAGGATGTGGTTGAGTATGGAAAGAAAGTTCTTAAATTTGAAAGGGATTTTAATTTAAAAGCTGGATTTACAAAAGAACACGATAGATTGCCCAAATTTTTCTACAGAGAACCCATTCCACCTCATAACACGGTATTTATGGTTAAAGATGAGGAACTTGATCAATTATTCAACTGGTAATAAAATTACGACCCAAGAGTTTTCTCTTGGGTCATCTCCTAACATAAATCATAAACGATGAGAGTAATCGTTAAACTTTTTGGTGGATTAAACTCTGGGAAGGATTTTAAGCGAACCGAAGAAGGAGACATTATATTTGAATCCGTAGAGTCTTACTCTGTTGGTCAATTAATAGATGCTCTTTCTCTTAATAAAAAACCCTTTATAGTAATCCACAACGGCATAATTTTAACCCATCTTGACATAAAATTAAAAGATGGAGATGAAATAAGTCTTTTTCCTCCTATTGCTGGTGGATAAATTACCTGCAGAAATGGAATTAAGAAAGTATAGAAGATGACATTTCATAGCTCGCCTAAACTCTTTGATATATTTTTCTCTTTTCTAAGACTTGGATTAACAGCTTTTGGTGGTCCTGCAATGGTAGCTTATATAAAAGAAGTGGCTGTGGATAAAAAAAATTGGGTCGATAAAAAGACTTTTCAAGAAGGTGTTGCACTTGCTCAGGCAATTCCAGGCGCAACAGCAATGCAGGTTGCTGCGTTTGTAGGGTTAAAAACAAGAGGAATTTCTGGTGGGATTGTAAGTTTTACGGGTTTTGCTTTACCATCTTTTATAATAATGCTCATACTTTCCACTTTATATGCAAAAACCTATAGTCTTCCATCAATAATTGCTATTTTTAAGGGTCTTCAAGTAATAGTAGTGGCAATTGTAGCCAATGCTTTCATTACTTTTGCAAAACCCATTATTAAATCAAAAGGCGAGATTTTTGTCTCTATCATTTCGTTTGTTCTATTTTTTCTCAAATTCAACCCCTTTTTGATAATCATACTTTGCTTTTTACTTTCGCAAATTGTTTTCACAGATAAAACCTTCGTTGAAAAAATTCCTCATAGAAGGTTTAATTTTTCTGGTATATTTTTTCTATTTATGACATTTGGAATCGGAATTTCTTTTATTTTTTTCATGGATAAAACTCTATTTAACCTTGCAGTTACAATGATAAAAATAGATATTTTTGCCTTCGGAGGTGGATATGCTTCTCTTCCTTTAATGCTTCATGAATTTGTAGAGAGATTAAAATGGATTGATTGGAAAACCTTTATGGATGGCATAGCATTAGGACAGGTCACTCCAGGACCAATTGTAATAACAGCCACTTTTGTTGGTTATTTACTAAAGGGTTATTTAGGAGCAATTGTTGCAACTGTTTCTGTATTTACTCCTTCGTTTATTCTAATGAGTCTTGCTATGGAAGTTTCAGAAAGGATTAAAAATTCAAAAAGCTTTATAAGGGCAAAAAGAGGCCTGCTTGCTTCTTTTTCAGGGCTTCTTCTTTTTGCCACAATTAAATTTGCTCAAGAATTAGACTGGAACTTAATTAAAATCCTTATGTTTTCTCTTTGTTTTGCAGCTCTTCTAAAAAAAGTTAATATTCTATATATAGTTCTTGCGGCAGCTTGCCTTTCAATATTACTTTTCAACTAAGCTTTTACATTTTTCGCACAAGCCAAAAAATTGAATGTCCGATCTTTCAATAGAGAATCTAAACTTTTCTGAAAGTACATTTTTGAATTCAAAAATTGGGTCTTTATCTTTAGTGGTATCCACTTCATAGTCAATTATTTTTCCACAGACTCGACAAACAAGATGATAGTGTTCAATTGTTTCTTTACCGGCAATAAATTCGTATCTAGCCCGTCCATCTTTAAAATCAAATTCTCTTACGATTCCTAAATCAGTAAGAAGCTCAAGGGTCCTATAAACTGTTGCTAGTCCTATTCCTGGAAGTATTTTCTTTACTTCAAAGAATATCTCTTCAGCACTTAAATGTCCCTCTTTAGATGAGAGAATATCAACAATTGCCTGCCTTGTTTGGGTCCACTTTAGACCGCATTCTTTAAATCTGCCTCTGCAACCACATCCTTGTCCAAACCGCATAGAAAACCTCTCAGATTTTTCTTTTAATTCATTATAACGAATTAAAAATTTTTTAGCAATCAACTAAAAACTCCTAATTTGACGATAGAGTTTATCAGAAAATAGATAGACCTGCTTCCTATTTTTTGGAATAACATAAATACGAATTAAAGAGGAGCTTTAGCTCCGAAGGGATCTCGTTGTTGCCTCTTCGTAGGCTTTACATAGAGACTGCTTCAGGACATCGAGTCCCTCGCAGTGACAAAGGGAAGTGTCATCGCAAGGATTTTCTTTTCCGTCATTGCGAGGAGCATAAGCGACGAAGGGATCTCGTCGTTAAGAAGTCCCAGAGACTGCTTCGGCTACTTTGTAGCCTCGCAGTGACATCCTCTCTGTCATTGCGAGCGTCAGCGAAGCAATCTCATAAACGCTTGCTTTGGTGATGGACCCCTTCGGACCATCGAGTCCCTTGCAGTGACACGATAAAAGCTTAGGGATGACAAAAGAAAGAACCCTCTTCAGTCAATTCATGCCCTTTTAGTGATAAAAATGTTCTAACTTCTCAGTGATTTCCCTGTTAGAATTATTGCTTCCTCACAGGTCACTCTATCCTCTATCAATCTTCGTAGAACCATGTCATTTGTTAACCGTGATATCCTTCTCAGCAGAAAGATAATACGTTGAATACTGAGGTGTGTGAGGAAGATATAACTCTTTAAAATATTTAGTTTTTTTGAATAAAATGTGTATTCATTTGATGAAGTCGAGCTTAAGTCTGATAGCTCTTGAACTTTTCTATGTAAAATCCTCCTGCTTCGTAACTAAAACTTAGAAGATGTTGAAGATTAATTAGTTATCATCTAAGGATTAATTTCATTGCCCTAAAAGCTAAACTATCCATTTTCCCTTAGGGCTTACAACGTTCTCCACATCAACTACTCCGCAAGATTAATCATCTCTTCAATTTCCGCTTATATGTCTCACCCATATTAATGGTCAATATGCTATCCTTACCACTCATTATGGATTATTAGATGTGGAAAATTTTGTCTCTTTCCATCTGGTTGGAAGATAGATCTGAAAGGTCGTTCCCTTGCTCACAAGACTATCAACAGAAATCTCTCCAAGGTGCTCAGAGATAATCTGCTTTACAATTGGTAAGCCCATTCCAAATCTGTGTGGCTTTGTAGTATAGAAAGGCTCAAAGATTCTATCAAGATCCTCTTTTGCAATACCTTCACCTGTGTCTGATACTGTTATGGTTACTCTATCTTTGTCCGCTGATGCTGTTAATCTTACTGTCCCGCCTTCAGGTGTAGCCTCTATTGCATTCCTTAAAACATGAAAAATAGCCACCCTCAACAAATTCTTCTGGGCATTAATCTTTAGAGGCCCTTTAATCTCTACATGAAGATTTATTCCCTTTGCTATTGCATCCTTCTCTACCACTGACACAACTCCCTTTAGCACATCGCTAATATCCTCATATCTAAACTTTGACTGTCTACTTTTCAAAAGTCTTTCAAAATCACACACTATTGATTCCAATTTCTCAGCTTCTGAGGAGATGATTTTCAACCTCTCATGAAGCCTCTCGGCAGTGATCTCTCTCTCAAGCAATTTCTTTGAAGTGCATCCAATTGAAATGGCAGGGTTTCTGATTCTGTCTGCAACAGTGAGAGCCATGAGGCTCATCGTTCTCTCTGCAACGAGAGTTTCCATCTCATGATTGAGCTCTATCAGATCAGCATTAATTGCCTCTATTTTTTTCTTATCTTCCGATATTCTCAGGTAAGATTCATAGGCCCTGTAGAAGAAAAAGCTTATCGAGCCAATGACAATAAAGGTAAAGGTATTTAGGCTTCCACTGTAGGGCTCAATAATCCTCCAGACACTCTCATATCCTGTGGGTATGAGCATTCTCTGAACAATATGTCCTACAGATCTTGAGAAGGAAAAAACTACAATTGAGGATGAAAGCCACAACATGTAGTTCCACAGAGCATTGTCCCTATCTTTTTTATAGAGCCTAATCGCAGCATGCAGACTCAATACCGCAAGCACTATCATAAACATCGAACCTATGATATCGACAAATATTATTGGAAACAGTGGAAGCACCATAGCTAAAGATCTCGAGGGAGTATTCTCACTCTCTAAGTGTGCTCTTAGACCGAGATAGAAGAAAAGCATGGCTGGCACAAGCCAGAGGTGGTCAAGTTTGGTAATATAGTAAACATATTCTTTGCCCTCAAGTATGATCTCTCTTTTAAAGTAATCCCACCCCTCTCTTTTACCAATGATCTGGTCAGCACTTATCCAGAATTCTGAAATATGCCCGATAAAGGCATCTAGATTCCATAAAATAAAAAAGATTTCAGCAAATAAGAGATATCTCCAACCCCTAATCCCTTGGAGATTATCTCGGAGAATTATCCAGATAACAAAAGCGCATGAGAGAAGAAAGTATAAATGTCCCATCTGGTGGATATAGTAACCTGGATAATTGTGAGGCACCAAAGCCCATGAATTTACAGGCATGAACAAAGATACTAAAACTGAAAATAGAATTAATCTCATAAAACCATCAGGCACTAGTTTTATTCAAATTTTTCAATAAATTAAGGCTATCCTTCACTATGACACCATAGAGCTGATCCTTCAAACCTCTCACACAATTTTACTGACAAAGTAAGGAATTGGATATAATCTCTAATTATCCGACAAGTCCTCTAAGTTGCCTCAATCAAAAAGACTATCAACTATCCTCCTCTAATTTTTATTTTGCCTTCGGTGGTGGAGCTTTAAATCTCAGTGGACCTATTCTGAATTTAATGCCATGATTCCTCTCGCCCCAATAACTCGTGTCTCCAACTACTGTCACTTCCTCATCCTCCTTGCCGGCTACAGTGCCTGTAAAACTTCTTGTGCCCGGGTCATAGCAAATCCCCACGTGGTTCCATGCGCCTTTTGCCAAATCAAGTGAATTCGTTAATTCAAAAGTGCCAATTTTGTATTTTTCCCTTACTCCAATGGTAATCGGGACCCTCTCATAAGAAGCAAGTGGAATTTCATAGGTGAGATTCTCATACTCACCAAGTGCATCGCCATATACTCCGCTTTTGTTACGATCTTTCACTATAGTGTAATAAGTCTTTCCTGCTACTTTGACCTCAACTTCGAATTCCTGAGGCTCTATTTCAAGCTTTTCATTTCGTGCAGTAAATGGTGTGATTCCGTAAATCTTATCTATGATTAAGTCTGCCTCATGGCATTTCTGAGCAGGCACTGAAGCTTTCTGGATATTAAAAAGCCCTATTTTGTAATCAAAGCCCTCGGAATTAATAAGTTCCACTTCGATTGTCTTAGTATCTATCAGGTAATCGATCTCAACTTTAAGAGACAAGCTCCCCTTTAAAAGCTCTAAGCTTACGCTGCCATGTGCACCGTATCCAATCGTGTCTAAATTAGTTGGAGATGATGAAGGGACGTAATTTAAAGATCCGCTAAGTGGCACACCTCCACTAATTATAGTCAGATTGCCTTTCATAACAGCTGAGGCTACAACTGCATCAACACCTGCTTCCATGAACGCACTCAGTGACAAAGAAGGTCCGATTTTTGCCTCTACTCCCCGTAAAGCGCTCAATAGTCCATTGAACACCACTACAGCTTTACCATTAAGACCTGCTTTTATGCTTACAGGAACAGGACCAATTGTGAAGTAATACTGCCAAAGGGTTTCATCAATCCCCTTGTTGATCAAATCCTCATTAAATTTTTTAGATAAGGGAATATTTTTCTCCCACCCAATATCCAAAGCTGGAATAGGTAAAAATTGAGCTTTGAGATATTCGTTTGATGCATCAACAGTAACAACTAAAATATCAACCTTCTCTCCAATTAAATTGGCATTTGCCTTGAAGAATGGCTTAATAATCAAGGGAGACTTTTCATTTTCTTTATTCATGCTAAAGTATGTACTAACGTCAAGTCCAAAATTTTCATCACCTAACGAGGTACTCCATTTTTTCAACCAATTGAAAGGCACAAAATCTTTTGGACAACCGTCTTTGGCTGAATATCCTTCTGAATATCCTTCACAGGCAATCTCAGGAGGCAAGATATTTTTCTCTATCGAAAGCATCTTTCTCTGCTGGAGTAATCTCTCGCGTGGATAGTTATACCTAATCTTTAAAACCTTTCCATCATTTAAACTATGCCCTTTTGAAGCAAGCCATTCCTGGATCTTGTTTATCTCATCTAAAAATCTATCAAATGGGATAGTCTTTCCATTTTTAAGAGTAACAGAGATTATTTTGCCATTTTCTAACATAAGAACTGGAAGATTAGAGGGAACACGAGAAAAACCTTGGCTTTCAGAAGGGGTAGGATGAATATATGAAGGAATTTGTATAACTTTTTTATCGCTCATAACAGTTAGTTTTTGAATACCTCGAATGTTTAAAAGACTTGAAGGTATGATTTTTTTAAAATCTTCTTCAGTAAATCTTTTAAATGGAATTGGAGAGAGTTTTTCTTCTATTAAAAATTTGTCAGGCGGTACATGGATCTCCTTTAATTTTTTGGGTGTTGCAGTTTCAAAAATCCCTTTAGTTTTTCCAAGCACACTGACTATTGGTTTGAATTTCTTAGTAAAATCAGGATGAGGAAAACAACCTTTTTTAAGATAATCTGGATCATCATCTCTCTGGATACGATAGCCATTTACATCTAGACTTGCATAAATTGTAAACTCTCTGTTGTCAGCTAAAGGATTTGTCCGTGGAGCCCATCCCCATATCTCTTTATAACCATTCTGAAGATCTCCCTGAGTTACTATAAAACCGATGACTTGAAATTTAGAGTATGAGTAGGGAGGGAATTCTGGCGTTGGACCATAATACTCAAGAGGATTTGTTTCAGTCTCAGAATATTTTATTCCGATCAGTCTCAAAGACATAATTTTCATAAAGCCATGTTCCTGATCTTCAACTGATCCCTCAAAGGCGCAGTTGCAGAGTTTCCTGTCATGAATTCCCGGAATTGTTTTCTGTTTTGTGAATTTAATTCTCACACCTACAGAGATGTTGTCTTTTTTTGTGAAATTCTGTGGTTTTATGTTAATATCCTCTATCTCTGCACACCAGTATGTTTTTCCATAGGGCGATACTTTTCTCTGGTCAGGAATCTGAGGTTTCATTTGAGCAAATGAGAGAATGGGAACAAACAAAAGCCCTATTAAAAGACTCATCCAAAATCTCTTGCTCATGGTTTAAACCTCCTTTCTTAAATTACAAATGACATTCATGATGCCTTATTTTCAAAATAAATCCATACTAAAATCTGAGTTTTTAGTCAATATTATCAGAAAATATCTGCATTGACAACTATCAAGTTGTCTATAACCAAACTTCATCAATTTAGGGTATATTTTATTTAAAAAACTAAATATTTCAGAAACTCATATTTTCCTTTCCCACCTAATGTAGTCTAATGTCTTTTACTCCTCTTAAAGCCAATTTCTCTCTTGCTTCGTTTACTAATATCAGAAATCTTTACCTGTAAAATTTGAATCAAAAGATGAATACTCTCTCCGTTGATTTCTAGTTTTAATCCATTGTATTCTACACATAATCTTTCTGCTATGAGGGTATCACGATTAACGAAAGACAAGGTTCTAATGAGATTGGTATAGGATAGAGAGACCTATGAAGGAGAGAATAAAGGCAGGAAGGGGATTTCTGAGAACATAGCGTATGAATTTTGTCACTGTGAGCCTCTCGATGAGGCGAAGGAGTCTCTGACCCCTCACATGTCACTGCGAGGCCAGGAAGTGGCCGTGGCCGTCTCCACCTTCCCCATATGTCACTGCGAGGGGCTCGATGCCCCGAAGCAGTCTCTATGTAAAGCCTACAAAGAAGCAACGACGAGATCCCTTCGCTTCGCTCGCAATGACCGAAAAGGGGGCTCGCAATGACGGAAGAGGGGAGAGACGAGATTGCGGAGCCTATTCCGAACGTAGTGAGGAATCCTGCTCCTCGCCATGACATAAAAAGAGAAGCCTCGCAATGACAGAAAGGGAGAGAGGTTCTAATTGCAAGAATAGAGCGGAACGAAGAGAGATGATCAGATTCGCAAATGAGATAATAAGGCAGGAAGAAAATATAGACAGTTAGAGGAAAATCGGATGGTTTAAAAATAGCTTAGAAGGCATGCAGACTAATTTGTAGATGATAACTCATTGATTTACAGTGGTTTTTAAGTTCTTAGTGATGAAGTTGGGTTATATATTAGATCAGCAGGCTTTAAAAGATGGTTGCCCTTTTGGTCAGTTATTATGAGTAATACCATTTCGAAGAGATTATTTTTGAAGAAAGGAGTTTGCTTGACATCTTCTTTTTTTATGAAGTATGTTAGTAGTTACTACCATGACAAATACGAAAGATAAAATTCTTAAGTCGGCTCTAAAGCTTTTTTCTCAAAAGGGATACCTTGGAACAACTACTAAAGAAATTGCTAAAGAAGCTGGAGTGGCAGAAGTTACCCTATTCCGCTATTTTTTATCGAAGGAGAATCTTTTTACTGAAGTTTTAAAAAGCCAGTCCTTTTTGCCAACCCTTCAAGATCTTATTCCGAAACTAAGAAAAATGGATTATTTGGATGCCTTAGAAACTACCGCAAAATATTACCTGGATCTTCTGAAAAGAAAAAGAGATCTTATCTGTATTATGCATACTGAAATGTTTCAATATCCCTCCCAGATAAAATCAATCCACAGTAAAATTATCCATGAAGTTTACCTTGTTTTTGCTCAATATCTTGATGAACTGAAAAAAGATGAGAAGATTAGACAAAATATTAATACTGAGCAGGCATCGCTTGCCTATTTTGGAATGCTTTTTAGTCTATTCATAAAGAAGGAACTTCTAAAAAAAAGAATAGATCTAAAGAGAACCCTTCAAACCTATATTGAAATTTTTTATGAGGGCACAAGGAGGATTTGAATGAGGAGTAAGATTTTACTAATTTTTATAGCTATACTAATTTTTAACTGCCAAGCTATCGCAGAGGAAAATCTAACTCTATCGGATATTTTCTCTCTTGCTATGAAAAAAGCTGAAAAAGTGAGAATTGCCGAGGAAAATCTCACGATCGCAAAAGAAGGAACATATAAAGCCCTGGCAGCTCTTTTACCTACTGTTACAGCTGCTGGTAGATATACTAATTACAGCAAAGAAAAGCTTTATAATAATCAGATTATTCAGCCCGATAAAAGCCTAATCTGGAGTATTAGCATAGAGGAAAGACTTTCCTTAGGAGGCAGAGAATTTACCAATTATTCTATTTCCAAGGATAATCTTGCAAGAACTGAATTTGATGTCAATTCTTTTAAAGAACAATACCTTCTAAAAGTTGCTCAGGATATTTATAATTATCTTAAGGCAAAAAGAGCCACTGAAATAGCCCAGTCAAATGTAGAAAGACTCAAAAAGCACAGAGATGCAGCAAAGATAAGGCTAAAAGTTGGTGAAGTTACAAAAACTGATGTGTTAAGAGCAGAAGCTGAACTTAGTGGAGCCGAAGCTGAACTTATTCAAGCAAAAAACATCCTAAAGGTTGCAAAATCTGTGCTTGCAAAAGATGCAGGTATTGATAGAGATTTTGAGTTACTGGAGTCAAAGCTAATAGATCCTTACTTAGAGATTAATTTGGATACCATAAAAGCAATAGCCAAGGAGTCCCGTCCTGAGATTAAATTTGCTCAGCTTTCAAAGGAAATTGCAAGAAAGAATGTCAATTATGCAATTGGTTCTTTTTTCCCTACACTCAGTCTTTCTGCCACATATCAGAGGCTTGACCAAACTCCCTCAAACCAGGCGACAAATAAAGAATCAAGCTATGCAATTGCAGCTATTAATTTTCCAATTTTTGAAGGTGGTTTAAGAAGAGCAGAGGTGGGAGAGGCAAAAGCAAAATTAAGACAGGCAGAGCTACAGTATGATGACACAGTAAAGGAAGTTTTGATTGATGTGGAATCAGCCTATCATAGTTATCTTACATTCAGAGACACGATCAAATCCTTAGAAGCTGAAGTGGCATTTGCAAGAGAAAACTTTAATTCTGTATCAAAACAGTATCAATATGGACTTGCAAATAGCATTGATGTAACCGATGCAAATACCTTTCTTGTAACAGCTGAACGAAAACTTATGGAAGCCCAATATAACTACCAGCTTGCCATCTTAAGACTAAGGCAGGCAACTGGCACGCTTCTTAAGGGATTTATCAACAACGAAATAGTTGCTGGAGGAAAGCAGTAAATGGCTTTTGGGAATACTGCTTTAAAGATTAAAAATTCAAGAAAAATAAAGATTATTTTACTAATAATTATTGCTTTAGCTGTTTTAATTTTTATGGGAAAGGAGATTTACTACTACATAGTCTATGAACAAACAGACGATGCCTATGTAGAAGGCACTATTGTACCTATCGCACCCCAAGTTGCAGGTAAAGTATCAAAGGTTTATGTAGATTATAACCAAAGAGTTAAAAAGGGTGATCCTCTCGTAGAAATTGAGCCTGATGACTATGTTGCAGAATTGAATGCCAAAAAAGCCACGCTCAACACTCTTCACGCACAGAGAAATGAGATAGCTTCCTCTCTTAATGAATCTCTTGCAAAACTTAGCACTGCAGAGGCAAATCTTAATGCAGCAATAGCTCAGAGGGTACTTGCTGAAAGAGAGTATGAAAGAATTAAAGGACTTTATAAAGAAGATCTTGTCTCCAAGAGTAAGTTTGACTCTGCAGAAGCAGCTCTTAAAGTTGCTTTAGCTCAGGAAAAAGCTTCAGAATCTCAAATTAAAGAAATCAAAAATGCTATAAATACACTCAAAATAAAACTCAAAACTCAACAACATCAAATTGAGAAAGCAGAGGAAGAGTTAAAAGTTGCTGAAATAAATCTTAAAAGAACTCTTATTGTCTCTCCAATTGATGGAAGAGTGGCAAAAAAAAGTGTGCAAATTGGTCAGTATGTTAAAGTTGGACAACTTATGATGGCTGTGGTTGATGAACATGACATTTGGATTGGAGCTAACTTTAAAGAGACACAGATAGAGAAAATGAGAATAGGTCAACCAGTTAAAATAAAAGTGGATGCCTATCCGGGAAAAACCTTTAAAGGACATGTGGCAAGTTTTCAGCCAGGCACTGGAGCGGTATTTAGCCTTTTTCCACCTGAAAATGCAACTGGAAACTTTGTCAAGGTTGTGCAAAGAATTCCTGTAAGAATAATCATTGATTCAGGTTTTGATCCCAATTATCCCCTTTGGCCCGGTATGTCTGTTGTACCCTATGTGGATGTAACTGTTAATACTGGTGCAAAATTGAAGGATGTGATAGGAAAAGAATGAAAAAGCGATTAAACGTTAATAAAACTCTGCTTATTTGCTTTATTGTTGGATTCGTTGTTTTTGCAAATCTAAATTTAGAGGCAGGAGATTCTAATAATAAGGATGCTGTTCGTATTTACAATCTTTCTGACTGTATAAATATTGCCTTAGAGAAGAATCCAGAGCTTCTTGCATCAAAACAACAGGTAGAAAAGAGCTTTTTTAAGATCGGCGAAGCCCGTTCAGGTTATTTTCCGGATATTAATCTTAGCTTGGGCTATCAGAGAAGCTATCAAGAGATGAAAGTCCCAGAGCATTATTCTAAAAATTACTCCGGACAGATTACTCTCAGTCAAAGGCTTTTTGATTTTGGCAAAACATCTACTCAGGTGGATATTCAAAAGGAATTATATAAGGCAACGGATTCACAAAATAGAGAAACTCTTTTGGGATTAATTTACAATGTAAAAGAAGCTTACTTTAGTCTTCTTAAAGCAAAAAAACAAAAGGAGACTGCTGAAGAGGTTTTAAAACAGGCTAAGAAACACCTTGATCTTGCTCGGGGATTTTATGAAGTTGGACTTAAACCAAAGATTGAAGTAACAAAAGCCGAAGTTGAATTAAGCAATGCAAAGCTCAATTTAATTACAGCAGAAAAAAATCAAAGGCAGGCTCTTTTGAATTTAAAAATTGCAATGGGTGCAATATATGATGAAGATTTTGACATAAAGGAGGAAGATTATGTGATAAGAAAAATAGAAGAAAAAGAGGCTTTAAAAATTGCTCAGGAACGGAATCCTCAACTGCAATCTGTAAGATTTAATAGACAGGCTTCTATATATTCAGAAGAATTAGTAAAAAAAGAATATTTACCCACTTTTTCAGGAACAGGCAGATACGGCTACAGTGGTGAAAATTTCCCTCTTGATAGAGGATGGAGTGTGCTCCTTGAGGTTAATATACCAATTTTTAGCGGATGGTCAACCACCTACAGACTAAAACAAGCGAAGGCAGATGTGGCTTATTATTTACATAAAGAAGAATCACTAAAACAGCAGATAACCTCTCAAATAAAAAATCTCTTCATCCAGCTAAAAGAATCCTCTCAAAGAATCGAAACGTTAAAAACCGCATTGAAGCAGGCTAAGGAAAATTTAGACCTTGCAATGGGACGATATGAAGTGGGAGTTGGTAGTTCCATTGAAGTTGTGGATGCAATAGTGCTATATGAACAGACTAATACTCAATATTGGCAGGCTATTTATGATTACAATGTAACCTATGCATCAATTGAGAAAATTGTAGGGATAGAAAAATGAAAAAGAAGAAAAAAATTTTAATGATTTCTCTAATTTTTTTAGCTTTGCTTTTGTCCGCTGGAGTATTCATTTTTGCTGGTGGGAAAAAGAGTGAATTTAAAACGGTAAAAGTTCAAAAAGGGGAGATAACCCAGATGGTAACAGCTACAGGAAATGTAAATCCTGTAACAACAATCATCATAGGAACCAGAGTCTCTGGAACAATTGTTGCTCTTTATGCTGATTACAACTCACATGTTAAAAAGGGGCAATTAATTGCTCAGATTGACCCAACTCCCTTTGAAAATGAATTAAAACAGGCAGAAGCAGAACTTTTAAATGCAAGGGCAACGCTTTTTAAAGCATCGATAACTCTTAAAGATTCCGAAAGAACAATGAAGAGAAAGGAAGAGCTGTTTAAAAGAGACCTTATTGCAAGAAGTGAACTTGATGATGCAGAAACAGCATACAATACTGCCAAAGCCCAGTATGAGATTGCTCTTGCTCAGGTAAAAAAAGCTGAGGCTGGATTAAGGCAGGCACAAACAAATTTAGGATATACAAAAATCGTTTCACCTGTAACCGGAGTGGTTATAGCAAAGAATGTTGAAGTTGGACAGACTGTAGCTGCCAGTTTTCAGACTCCAACCCTTTTTACTATTGCGCCTGATCTTACTAAAATGCAGGTTGACACAAATGTAGATGAAGCTGATATATCGAAAATAAAGGTAGGAATGGAGGCTAATTTTACTGTTGACGCTTATCCAGACAGAAAATTTAATGGCACCGTATCACAAATAAGACTCTCTCCGACGGTTACGCAAAATGTAGTTACATATAATGTGGTTATATCCGTTGATAACTCCCATCTCTTACTCAAACCTGGAATGACTGCAAATGTAACCTTTGTAGTAGCAAGCAAAAAAGATGTTATAAAAATTCCAAACTCTGCCTTAAGATTTAAAATGCCCAATACACCACCATCAAAACAGCAGGGTCTTTGGGTTATTCGTGGAGGAAAGCCCGTAAGAGTAAATATCAAAACAGGTATAAGCGATGGAGAATGGACAGAACTTTTAGAAGGAGAAATCAGAGAGGGAGAGGAAGTTATAGTTGAAGTAGGAGGGCAGAAGAAAAGCTCACCTCAAGGCACGCCTCGCCCGCCTACAAGATTTTAAAAATATGATTATTATCGTTGAAAATGTGATAAAAATATATAAATTTGGAGAACACGAGTTAAAAGTACTTGATGATGTATCGGTATCAATTGAAAAGGGAGAATTTCTTTGCATAATGGGACCTTCGGGTTCAGGTAAATCTACATTTATGAATATTCTTGGATGCCTTGATACACCTACTTCAGGAAAATATTTTCTTGATGGCATAGATGTATCAACCTTCAAAACAGATGAACTTGCAGAGATAAGAAATAAAAAAATAGGATTTGTTTTTCAGCAGTTTAATCTCTTGCCTCGAGCAACAGCCCTTGAAAATGTTGAACTACCGTTAATATATGCTGGAGTTACACCAAAAGAGAGAAAGGAACGGGCACGGGAGATTCTGGCAAGAGTAGGGCTTGGTGAAAGAGTAAATCATTATCCAAAACAACTTAGTGGTGGACAACAGCAAAGAGTTGCGATTGCTAGAGCTCTTGTAAACAATCCAACAATTATCCTTGCTGACGAACCAACTGGCAATCTTGATTCAAAATCAAGCATTGAAATAATGGAAATTTTTAAAAAATTAAATGAAGAAAAGGGACTTACTACCATAATCGTAACTCATGAGCCTGATATAGCATCATTCGGTAAAAGACAGATAAGATTCTTGGATGGTAAAATCGTTCATGATTCAAAGAAATTAGCGTAAAGAGGAAAAAATGATAGTCCTATCTTCAATTATCAATATCGCTCTTCGGTCGTTAATAGCAAATAAAATGAGAACCTTTCTTGCAATTTTAGGAATAATTATAGGAGTCGGAGCTGTGGTTACAATGGTTGCAGTTGGAACAGGAGCAAGTAATAAAATATCTGAGCAAATAGCAAGCATTGGAAGCAACTTAATATTAATACTTCCAGGAGCTACTACTCAGGGAGGCATCAGAATGGGAATTGGAACACAACAAACCCTTACAATGGCTGACGCTGAGGCAATATCAAAGGAGTGTCCTGCTGTAGTGGCTGTAGCTCCCGTTATTTCTGGAACAGCTCAGATTGTTTACGGTAATCAAAACTGGTCAACAGCAGTAATGGGAACAACTCCTGAAATGACCACTGTTCGTGAATGGGAAGTTGTGTCTGGAAGGTTTATTACAGAACAGGATGTACGAAATGGAACAAAAGTTGCTGTAATCGGACAAACAGTAGCAGAAAAACTTTTTGGAGATTTAGATCCCATTGGCAAATTAATTAGAATAAAAAAGATCCCCTTTGAGGTAATAGGAATACTTGACAAAAAAGGTCAATCCTTTACAGGTCAGGACCAGGATGACATAATTTATGTTCCAATTACGACATCGCAAAGAACTCTCTTTGGACAGGTTTTGCCAGGTAGAGTAAGATTAATTTATGCAAAGGCTAATTCGCTTGAAAGCATTCCAGTAGCAACTGAGCAAATAAAAACTCTTCTAAGACAAAGACACAGAATTGGAATAAATCAGGAAGATGATTTCACTGTTATGGACCTAACTCAAATGCTAAAGGCTGCTGAGGAATCTACAAAAACTATGTCCATACTTCTTGGTGCTATTGCTTCTGTTTCTCTTTTAGTTGGAGGAATAGGAATTATGAATATTATGCTTGTTTCTGTTACAGAAAGAACAAGAGAAATAGGAATTAGAATGGCAGTTGGTGCTAAGCCAAAGGATATAAGAATGCAGTTTCTTATAGAATCTCTTTTCTTGACCACAATTGGCGGAATCTTTGGACTTCTCCTTGGGATCGGAGCTTCTTTACTGCTTTCCTCTTTAATGCAATGGCCGATCAGTATATCTATTTTTTCTGCCCTTGTTGCCTTTGGATTTTCAGCTTTTGTAGGAGTTTTCTTTGGATTCTATCCGGCTTACAAAGCCTCTGTACTTAATCCAATTGAAGCATTAAGGTACGAATAGAGATAGGAGTCAGATGTTCCAGAGGTTTATTCATATTTATACCATTCCAAAAAACGGGGGCATATCAGAGACCCATTTTATTTTGATCTAACCAACCTAATTTTAGCGACATTTTCTATGATCTAATACATCTATTGAAATTTGTAGGTTTATTCTGTATTATAGGATTAGACTTAATAAAAATGCTGGATAAAATAGGAACTTGTTCTTCCTCTCGCTCAATTTTGTCGCTCTCTTCTCGACCGTTATTAAGAATAAGCAAATAATTTAATTCTTAGTAGGAGGAATATATGATAGTTGCTAGAGTATTTGTAATGATCTTTGGATTTATAGTTTTTTTGTTTTTAA
This sequence comes from uncultured Nitrospiraceae bacterium, assembly GCA_937139565.1. GTDB lineage: Bacteria > Nitrospirota > Thermodesulfovibrionia > Thermodesulfovibrionales > Thermodesulfovibrionaceae > Thermodesulfovibrio. Next base: position 44,522 of record CAKZQH010000053.1, read on the forward strand.
ATTCTTGTGGTCCATACTACAGTGGTTCTACCGATGGCTACTTTAAAGATGTCAGCATTAGAGCCGATTTAAGAGTAAACCCTGAAAGATATAGCGGAGCTTGCCCGGTAACATTGAGATTTGACGGAAATATTAGAGTCACCAATTTATCAGGGGGACCAATCACTGTTAACTACAGATTCATAAGAAGCGATGGTGCATCTTCTCCGCATTATACCCACACTCTCTATGGAGATGGAGTATTGCCTGTAAATACAACTTGGAGATTAGGCAGTTCTGATTATGGAAAAATAGATGGATGGGTATCAATAATGGTGGTTAAACCCTATTCAGTTGAATCAAACAGAGCCTATTTTACTGTTGAGTGTAGAGGCGGCGAAAAACCAGGAGATTCAATCAGAGAAGACTGCGTTTCCCTTGATCCTTCAAGAATAGAAGTTAAGAATATTTCAGGACGATGGAAAATAGTAGATGGCAACCGATGGATCTTTGATTTTGCAGATAAGAGAAGTGAGGCAGAACAGACATTAAGAATAATCAAATACTTTGGTATGAATCAGTCATGCTTTATTGGAAGACCTCATCCTTCATTTTCATATCTTTTAGTATCAGGACAAGCTCCAAAAGGCGAACTTTTAGGAGAAGATTGTGTATCCTTCAACCCATATAAACTTGAAGTTGTAAAAAGCTCCGGTAGATGGAAAATATCTGATGGAAGCAGATTTCTATTTGATTTTGGCAATAAAGAGGAAGAAGCCAGACAGGCCTTAATGATAATTCGTAATTACGGCTTCAAAAAAGCCTGTTATGTTGGAAGACCTGAACCAAGTTTCATGTATTTAAAAAAATAATCGACCCTTATAATACTGGAAGGAGAAAAATCCTAAATTCTCATTTTTAGGAACTATGATATTGAGCATATCAAATATCTCTTTTTGCTGATTTGGGAGTTTTTGAATAATTATATCATTATCATACACCTTGCTGTTTACATTCCTTTGAATTGAGAGCACCTCTTGTAATGTATAATCTTTACCTATCGACTCCTTTAGTTGCAAAAATACTATTAAACTAATAAAAAGTAGAAAAAGATAACCTCTTGTTCTTCCTCTAAGGCATTAAGAAAAAGCTTTCTTATCTGTCTTGCCTTTCTTTCAAGGTCTAAAACAATGTATGCATATGCCTTATTACCATATAGATTAACCTCTCTGTGTTTTATAAAAAACCCTATTGCCGTACCTAACTGCATTCTTATAGCTTTCCTCTATGTAACATTCTCCCTGATAAGCTTCTTGTACAATACCCTTGATGACGGTAAACTCGTTTAAAATTCTATCCCCCTCTTATACAACTCTCTAAGTTATCCTCCGAGAAAAAACCTGCGACGATTAACAAAAGACAGGGATATATGGAGATTGGTAAAGGATAGGGCGACCCTATGAGAGAGCGAAAAAATCCCAGGAAGAAGATCTCTTGAAACTTAGATTATGCATTTTTGTCAATGCGAGGCCATGAAGTGGCCGTGGCAATCTCTTTCTGTCACTGCGAGGGACTCGATGTCCCGAAGCAGTCTCAAAGTAAAGTTTACGAAAAGACAACTACGAGATCCCTTCGCTGCCGCTCGCAATGACAAAAAAAGAGAAGCCTCGCAATGACATCCTTCTTTTGTCAATGCGAGGCCACGAAGTGGCCGTGGCAGTCTCTTTCAGTCACTGCGAGGGACTCGATGTCCCGAAGCAGTCTCTAAGTAAAGCCTACGAAGAGGCAACGACGAGATTGCTTCGTCGCTTGCGCTCCTCGCAATGACAGAGAGGGGAGAGACGAGATTGCGGAGCCTGTTCCGAACGCAGTGAGGAATCCCCTTCCACGCAATGACGGAAAAGGGGGCTCGCAATTACAGAAAGAGGGAGAGGTTCTAATTGCAAGAATAGAGCGGAACGAAGAGAGATGATCATATTCGCAAATGAGATAACAAGGGAGGAGGGAAATATAGACAGTTAGAGGAAAATCGGAATTTATAAAGAATCTTATTTTTTTATTGAATTGAGAGTAGGCAAGCTTTATTGATAAGACCCTATTGATGCTGGAAGAATATAAATATAGGATTTTATAAGTCGGCTAACCTTTTTTTGCAAGCTCGTATAAATATTCCTCCAGTTCATTAGGAGATAGCGTAATCTTAGGTGGAGTTTCGTTTAATAGGGTAGCCTTGAGTATTTTGTTTATAAGTTCGTATGGAGCAAACTTTATTATAGCCTCGCCAAGGGATTCGGTGTATCGATGAATTATAAAAGATTCTGTGTACCATAGTTCGTCTTTCAAAGGTTTTATATGCTGGCAAAAGAGATTTTTTATCGTTTCTGGAGTGGCATTGAATGAGATAATCATAGATCTTACTTCATTGTTTAAACTCTGAAGTCCTTTAGATGCAGGATTCTGTCCAAGTCTGTGTTTTCCTTTTGTAATTGGTGAGAATCTTGTTAAATTTACACCAGAGCAATAGATGTGTTTTTCTCCATCAATGGGTTTAATAACAAAGTATAAAAAATCATTAACATATTCCATCACCTTCCTCCACAGCTTGGGCAGGAAGGGTCTTTTTGAGCCTTGAACACTTTAAAGTCAAGACTCATGCCATCCCACACAAGAAGTTTATTTTTAAGAAGCTTTCCTATTCCAACGATATATTTTATTGCCTCAAGAGCCTGAAGAGGACCTATTACTCCAGGAGTTGCACCCACTACAGGAAATGTCTCCTTTGGTGGTGCTTCAGGGAATAAACATCTGAGGCACGGAGTTTCGGGATGATGAATGAAACTCACCATACCTTGCATTCCGTAAATTGCACCAAATACAAGAGGAATTCCCTTTTTGATAGATACATCGTTAAGTATATACCTTGTTTCAAGATTATCCATACAGTCAAGAATCAATAAAGAGTCTCCCACAAGTTCAAAGGCATTTGATTCAGTGATTTTCTCAGTTATTGGAATTATCTCAATGTCTGGATTAAGGCTTTTAAGGGTTATTTTTGCTGAAAGAGCTTTATTTATGCCAATCCGCGAAGGACTATGAAGTATTTGCCTGTTTAGGTTTGTAATTTCAACACTATCAAAATCACATATAATAATCTTTCCAACTCCTGCAACTGCAAGATATATGGAAACCGGGCTACCTAAACCACCTGCACCAGCAATAAACACTTTGGAATCTTGAAGTTTTTTTTGACCTTCTACTCCCCATCCTTCAATCATCATCTGGCGATTGTACTTCAGGAAATCCATCCGATTGCCTCTTTCATTTTACTGAGGGTTTCACCGGCTGTCTTTTTTGCCTTTTTTGAGCCCTCCTGTGCGATTTCAAGTAGTAAAGACGGATTATCTATAAGTTTTTGGCGATTTTTCCATATCGGTTCAAGAGTGTGGATAACATGGTTTATTAAAATTTTCTTACAGTCAATGCAACCAATCTTTGCAGTTCTGCATCCCTCTGTTACCTCAGCTTTTTCTTCTTCGGTAGAGAAAATCTTGTGAAGATCAAAAACAGGGCATTTTTCAGGATCTCCTTTATCTGTTCTTCTTTTTCTGGCAGGATCTGTGACCATTGTTCTTAACTTTTCAGTAACTGTTTTAGGAGAATCAGAGAGATATATGGCATTTCCATAACTCTTAGACATCTTTCTGCCGTCAACTCCTGGAACTTTTGGAAACTCTGTAAGAAGTGCCTCTGGCTCCGGGAAAAATTCTTGACCATATAGATAGTTAAATCTTCGAGCTATTTCTCTGGATATTTCAAGATGAGGCACCTGATCTATTCCAACTGGTACATATTTAGCTCGGTAAATTATTATATCTGCTGTCTGAAGCACTGGATAGCCTAAAAAACCGTATGTATCGAGATCTTTGTCCTTAATCTGCTCTTTTTTTTCTTTGTATGTAGGAACTCTTTCGAGCCATCCAAGAGGAGTTATCATGCTTAAAAAAATGTGAAGCTCTGCATGCTCAGGAACCTGAGATTGAATAAAAATGGTAGATTTCTCAGGATCAAGGCCAGCTGCTATGAAATTCATGAGTAAATCAATGGTGTGTTCTTTAATTTGTGAGGGATTTCCATATCCAGTGGTAAGTGCGTGCCAATCTGCTACAAAAAAGTAACATTCGTATTTATTTTGAATTTTTACCCAGTTTGCAAGGGCTCCAATGAGATTACCAAGATGAAGTGGTCCGCTTGGCTGCATTCCGCTTAAAACTCGATCCATTAAAGCCTCCTAAATGATTGAAAGTATGGTATAGAAAAGTTTGACTAAAGGCAAAACAAATAATTTCGTAAGACCCGTAACTATCATTAATATTACAATTATAGAACCATAGGGTTCAATTCTTTCCATAAACTCGGAATATTTGATAGGTAGCACTCCCATCAGAATTCTTCCGCCATCAAGAGGTGGTATAGGTATAAGATTAAATGCAGCGAGAACTATGTTAATCATAATAGTGGCTTTGAGTATAAGTAAAAGGGGATTCAGTATAAAAACTGGGATTACACCCATAAATGGAAGAATTAACCATTTAAGAATAATAGTGCAAACTATGGCTACAAGAAGATTTGCAACTGGGCCACCTAAGGCTGTAAGAGCCATTCCTGCCCTCGGATTTTTAAAATTATAGGGATTTACAGGCACAGGTTTAGCATATCCAAAAATCCATTGTCCACTTGTAAAAATTAGTAACATCAGAGGCATTATGATCGTACCAAAGGGATCTATATGGGAGATGGGGTTAAGGGTAAGCCTTCCCTCATATTTTGCCGTATTATCTCCAAGTTTATGAGCAACCCAACCATGGGCAAGCTCGTGAAAAACTATTGCTACAAGAATTGCAGGAGCTGAAATTATTATTTGTCGAAAAATTTCAGTAAAATCCACTATTTAACCCTAATCATTACTTCGTCTGGATTGACCATGTCGCCTTCTTTTACAAATATTTCATCTACAGTGCCGTCAATAGGAGCATGGATTTCATTCTCCATTTTCATAGCTTCTACTATGACAACTGTATCTCCTGCTGAGATTTTATCGCCTTTTTTCACTTTTATTTTTACTACTGTGCCTGGCATTGGTGATGTGATATCTCCCGGCTCAGATGCTCGTGGTCTAACAGATTCCTTTGGTTTTATCTCTACTTTGCCTTCTTCGCTCGGAACAATTTCCTGTAGAGGTTCAACGATAACCTCTACAAGTTGATTGTTTACATATAAGAAATAGGGCCTTTTACCATCAACTTTATGTCCTTTACCTCCGACTTTTACATGATATGATTCACCGTAAAGATTGATGACAAACTCAGTGGGTGCAAGGGAAGTTGAAGGCTTAACTTCCTCCTTTTTGACTGGCACTATCTCTTCTTTGATGCCTTTTTCTTTTGCTTCAAGATACTCAAGATAAACTTTTGGGAAAAGGGTATAACTAAGCAGGTCTTCTTCTGTTGGAGCTTTATCTTTAATTTCTGCTTTTGCTTTTTCAAGTTCTGGCTCAAGTAAATCAGCTGGTCTGCAAGTGATGAATTCTTCTTCACCAAGAATTTTTTTTCTCACCTCTTCATTTACAGCAACAGGCGGCTTGCCATAGAGTCCTTTAAAATAGTTCTTTGTTTCAGTGGTAACCATCTTGTATCGTTCGCCCGTGAGAACATTCAGGGTTGCCTGTGTTCCAACTATTTGACTTGAGGGAGTAACAAGAGGTGGAAATCCAAAATCTTCTCTGACCCTTGGAATTTCTTCCATCACTTCCTTTATTCGATGAAGGGCATTTTGTTCCCTTAATTGGTTAACGAGGTTACTTAGCATTCCTCCAGGAACTTGATATACAATTACTTTTGGATCAGGACCAAGATATTCGCTTTCAAGAGCTTTATATTTTTTCCTTACCTCATAGAAATAATCTGCAATTTCATCTAAGAGTTCCATATTGAATTTGGGGTCTCTCTCTGTGTCTTTCAAAATATGACATACTGTTTCAAGGGGTGGCTGGGATGTTCCTCCAGCCATAGTTGAGATGGCTGTATCAACAATATCTACGCCGGCTTCGATTGCCTTGATAGTTGTTGCAACAGCTAATCCTGCCGTATCGTGGGTGTGAAGATGAATTGGAAGGTCTATCTCACTTTTAAGTCTTGCTACTAATTCATAAGCTGTATATGGATCAAGAAGACCGGCCATATCTTTTATACAAATTATATGAGCGCCCATATCTCTCAGTTTTTTTGCAAGCTCTACAAAATAATCTATTGTATAAATTGGACCTATAGTATAACAAAAGGCTGCTTCAACAGTGCCTCCATATTTTCTTGTGGCTTGAATGGATTTTTCCATGTTTCGTAAATCATTTAAAGCATCAAATATTCTCAGGATGTCTATTCCATTTTCTATGGTTTTTTCTACAAATTTTTCAACTACATCATCAGCATAGTGCCTATAACCAACAAGGTTCTGCCCTCTAAGAAGCATCTGAAGCTTTGTATTTTTTACGAGTGAGCGAATTGTCCTTAATCTTTCCCATGGATCCTCTCTTAAAAATCTAAGACAGGAATCAAAAGTAGCACCACCCCAAACTTCAAGAGAATGAAATCCTACTTGATCCATTTTTTCTGCTATTGGAACAATGTCCTCGAGCTTCATTCTTGTGGCATGAAGGCTTTGATGGGCATCTCTAAAGGTTGTATCCATAATTTTTACTGGAGATTTTGACATATTACACCTCGTCTTTTTATTTAAACTCTGCTATGGGCAACAATAGCAGCAGACAGAATAACTGCTAAGTCAAATGGATCCTTTGCTTCTTCATAAAGAAGGCTTGTAAGCTTTTCTTCTATGTATTTTGTGCTAAAATTGCCCTTTCTGAAGTCTTCATCTTCAAGTATTTTTATGTAAAGGGGGATGGTTGTTTTAACTCCTCTTATTATATACTCACTCAAAGCTCGATGCATTCTTCTTACTACTTCATCCCATGTGCTTCCCCATGCTACCAGCTTAGCAAGAAGAGAATCGTAATAGGGAGGAACATTGTATCCTTCTGTGACATGTCCATCAATTCTTATGCCAAAGCCTCCTGGCGAGTAGTAAGCTGTAACTAAGCCTGTAGATGGAAGGAAGTCATTTAATGGATCTTCTGCATTGATTCGACACTGTATTGAATATCCATCGAGATGAACATCTTCCTGTTTAATATTAAGGGGTTCGCCAGCAGCGATACGGATCATGGTTTGTACAAGGTCAATACCTGTAATTTCTTCTGTGATAGTGTGTTCTACTTGAATACGGGTATTCATTTCGAGAAAATAGAAGTTTAGATTTTCATCAACTAAAAATTCCACTGTTCCCACATTGTCATATCCAACAGCTTTTGCTAATTTTACAGCAGCCTCACCCATTTTCCTTCTTACTTCATCGTTAAGTAGCAAAGAGGGAGCAATTTCGATGAGTTTTTGATGCCTTCTCTGGATTGAACAGTCTCTTTCCCCAAGATAGATAGTATTCCCATACTTATCAGCACATACTTGTATTTCAATATGATGGGGTCTTTCGAGAAATTTTTCAATAAATACTCTCTCGTCTCCAAAAGCTTTTTTAGCTTCTGACATGGCTATAGGTATCTGCCTTTTTAAAGCTTCTTCATCGTAGCAGATACGAAGTCCTCTTCCTCCTCCTCCAGCTGTGGCCTTTATCATCACAGGATAACCTATTTTTTTGGCGTAATCTATAGCCTCATCTAAGCCTTTTATAGGAGGAGTTCCTGGAAGAAGAGGAATTCCATGCTCTAAAGCAATTTTTCGTGCTTCATCCTTTAGTCCCATTTTTCTAATGGCAGTTGAGTTGGGCCCTATGAAGGTTATTCCTGCCTGAGCACAGGCTTCAGCAAATTGGGGATTTTCTGAGAGAAAACCATATCCTGGATGAATTGCATCACATCCAACATTTTTAGCTAATTCAACTATTCCATAAATATTTAGATATCCTCTAAGAGGACCTGGAGTAACAAGATATGCTTCATCAGCTTTTCTAACATATCTTGCAGTAGCATCAGGCTCGCAGTAAATTGCGACTGTTTTTATGCCAAGTTCTTTACATGCTCTTATAATTCTAAGTGCAATCTCTCCTCTGTTTGCTATTAGAACTTTTTTAAACATTTAGGAACCCCTTTGAATGTAAATTATTAAAATTTTAAATGATTTCTTAAAATAAATCAATAAACCGAATTGCAAAGATTGAAGTAAAAGAACAATTTTATCACGAGTAGCTTTGATTGAAAGGTCTTTTGAGCATTTTTGATATGAAGTTAATAGAAGTTGTTTTTTAGGATTTTTTGATTGGAGCTTTGGTGGATGTTATAATAAGCTTTGATGCTCAGAGAGATTAGAAGAAAGGTAGAAAATGGAGAGAGAATAACAGATAAAGAGGCTCTTTTTCTTTTTAATTCAGAGGATATTCATACCCTCGGTGAGCTAGCAGATGCAGTATCAAAAAGAATTAATGAAAACAAGGCCTATTTTATCAGAAACATTCATATAAATCTGACAAATCTTTGCATTAATCGCTGTCGTTTTTGTGCATTCTCATGCTCTAAGGATGATCCTGGAGCTTATGAAATGTCTTTGAAAGAAGTGATTGAAAAGATTAGAGTTGCGCAAAGAGACATGGGAGAATTAAGGGAGGTTCATATTGTTTCAGGCCTTCATCCCTATTGGAGTTTTGATTATTATTTGGAGATTATAAAAACGATAAAAAAAGAGTTCCCTCAGCTTGGAATAAAGGCTTTCACTGCTGTTGAAGTTGATTATTTTGCAAAAATTTCAGGCTTATCTGTTAAAGATGTCCTTTCAAAGCTCAAAGAAAGCGGAGTTGATATTATGCCTGGCGGAGGTGCAGAAATATTTTCAAAGAGAGTAAGAGATAAGATATGTCCTGAGAAAATTTCTGGAGAAAGGTGGCTTGAAATTATCAGAACTGCCCATAAACTTGGAATAAAGACTAACGCCACCATGCTTTATGGTCACGTAGAGTCCTATGAAGACCGAATTGAACACCTAATTAAACTTAGAGAGCTTCAAGATGAAACTGGAGGCTTTCTGTCTTTTATTCCTCTTAGCTATCAACCTGAAAATACTGAAATAAAAACGCCTTTTCCCTCTGGGGTGGATGATATAAAAACAATAGCTATTTCAAGGCTTGTTCTTGATAACATCCCACACATTAAGGCTTATTGGATAATGTTAGGCGAAAAATTAGCCCAGATTGCTTTACTTTTTGGTGCAGACTGTCTTGAGGGAACGGTAATTGAGGAGAAAATTGCTCACTCAGCAGGTGCTCGGTCAAAAAAGGGAAGGAGTTTAGAAGAGCTTATAAACTCTATCAGAGAAACAGGAAAGATTCCAGTTGAAAGAGATACCTTTTACAACTGGGTAAGAATATGGTGAGAATAGATAAAAAACAAGCCCTTGAAATGCTAAGGGATGCTACTATTTTTGAACTTGGAAGAGAAGCAGATGAAATTAGAAAGAAGCTTCATCCAGACAAGAAGGTAACATTTGTTATTGATAGAAATATAAATTACACAAACATTTGTATAAATAAATGCAAATTCTGCGCTTTTTGGAGACCAAAAGACCATCCAGAGGCATATGTTATTTCCTTCGAAGAGCTGGGTCAGAAGATAGAGGAAACAATTGAAAAAGGTGGCACCCAGATACTTTTGCAGGGAGGTGTGCATCCAGAGCTTGGTCTTGATTTTTATATTCATATGTTAAGGTTTATAAAGGGCAATTTTAAAGTTCATGTGCACGGATTTTCACCTCCAGAGATTTCTTTTCTTTCAAAGAAAGAAGGAATAACTGTCCAAGAGGTTTTAAAGAGGCTTAAAGATGCAGGGCTTGATTCTATACCTGGTGGTGGTGCAGAAATTCTTTCAGACAGGGTAAGGGAAATTCAGTCTCCAAATAAAATAAAGTCTAAAGAATGGCTCAATGTAATGAAAGAAGCCCATAAACTTGGTATGAAAACATCAGCAACAATGATGTTTGGAAGCATAGATAAAGAAGAGGACATTATTGAACATCTCGATGAAATAAGAAAGCTGCAAGATGAAACTGGAGGCTTTACAGCTTTTATTCCTTGGAGTTTTCAACCGGGTAACACTGAGTTAAAAAGGGAAAATCCAGAACTAATGCCTGTAGGTTCTGTTAAATATTTGCGAGTCCTATCTTTAAGTAGAATTTATCTTGATAATTTTAAAAATATCCAGGTATCTTGGGTAACTCAGGGACTTAAAGTTGCCCAACTGGGACTTAGATTCGGAGCAAATGATTTTGGTTCAACCATGTTAGAGGAAAATGTGGTAAGA
>CAKZQH010000054.1 GCA_937139565.1 uncultured Nitrospiraceae bacterium
TTTCACATATTTGTAGAGCAAGGGTTTTGGCTCCATTTAACAGGGTATCAAGCTCCTCTTCTTTTTTTGTTTCTACGTAAATTCTAATTTTTGGTTCTGTTCCAGAAGGTCTTATCATAATCCATGAATGGTCCTCAAAAACAATTTTTATGCCATCAATATTTATTATAGATGAGATTTTCTTTTCTAATTCGCCTAATTTAAAGGAATCCCCTTTTTTAAAATTTTCGGACAAAGAGTTAACATGTTTTTTTACATGAGGTCCATAATTTTGGAGAGGAATCTCTATCCCTGTTCTATCAGGATAATATCTTCCATGCTTTGATTCGATTTCTTCTAAGTATTCGCTAAGATTTTTGTTAAAATGAGCCATCATTTCTAAGGCAAGGAGAACTCCAAATAGGGCATCCTTTTCAAGGGTATGATTTTGTACGGAAATGCCGTCTGATTCTTCAAATGCAACAATAGCCTTTTTTTCTGCCTCTGGTAAAAGATAAGGTCTAAAGTTTTTAAATCCAACCTTTGTTTCAATAACTTCAATATCTAAGCTTTGAGCAATTGAGTTAACAAAATTGCTTGTACCAACACTTTTTACAACAACCCCTCTCATCCCTTTAACAGAATGCAGATAGTGCAGAGCCATGCCTCCAAAGTAGTTCATTGGAATCTGTCTTTTTAGATCTGCAAACCTAACTCTGTCTCCATCTGGATCAATTATAGCAGCAAATCCGAGGGAATTTTCCTTTAGATGGGAAAGGGCATAAGCAAGATTTTCTTTGCTTGGTTCTGGAGAGAGCCCTTCAAAGAGAGGGTCATCTTCTCGTCTTAAGCAGATAAAGGTCCCCGGAGGAGTTAATAGGATTTTTGCAATTTTCCCTCTTGTAGAACCATGCATGTGATCAACTGCAATGGTTGTTGATTTGGTTTTTAAAAAATTTCGGATTTTATCAATTTCTAAAACATTTCTTTTCTCAATAAATCCTCTGTAGAGCTCTGTTGCATCTATGTTTTTAATCTTTTGTGGAAGTGTTGATTTAATCAAATTTCCTCTTTTCATTATTTCGTTAGCTATATTTTCTATAGGCTTTGTAAGTTCATCAGGAGCAGGGCCACCGTCAGAAGGATTTAATTTCAACCCACCGTAATTAGGTGGATTGTGGCTTGGCGTAAGATTTATTGAGGCTGCTGCTTGGAGTTCAACTACACTTGCTGATAGTTCAGGAGTAGCAGCCTCCCCAGCGTAATAGCATTTTATACCTTCTTGTTCAAGAATTCCCATAATCTCGTAAGAGAACTCTTTACCAAGAACTCTATTATCATGGCCCACAACTACGCCTCTTTCTTTAAAATCATTAAATGAATTGACTCCAAAGGAGGAAAGGATAGCCTTATCCTCGCTTTTTACTGCCTCAATAATTGCTTGTGTTAGAACTCTAATATTTTGCATTGTAAAATCAGAACCTATTTCACCACGCCAGCCAGATGTGCCAAAATGAATTACTGTAGGGTCTGAATTTTCTCTGGCAAGCTTTTCAATTTCTTTTATTAGATGGCGATTTGTATTGGGATTACTTAGGATATTTTTCCATATTTGTGAAGCCTTCATACATTTCTCCTCAGAAATTTTATTATAAAAACTTAAAGCACTCTAATTGAAAAATTCAAGTTTTATCTTTGTTGGTTAATGTTCTTTTAAAAATTAATGGTATAATTAATGAAAAATAAGAAGGAGGAGGGAAAAATGGTGATAAAGCTTTCTCCTAAAGATGTTTATAAAAAATGTGATGAAACTATTTTTGATTTTGAGACAACAGAGGAACTTCCGCCTCTTACGGGCACAATTGGACAAGACAGAGCAATTGCTTCATTAGACTTTGGATTAAATCTCCCTGCAAAGGGTTTTAATATATACGCCCTTGGAGCTCAGGGAACAGGTAAAATGAGAGCCATCAGAACACTTCTATCAGAAAAGGTAAAAAACGAGCCTGTTCCGCCAGATTGGTGTTATTTGTACAACTTTAAAAAACCTGATACTCCAATTGCAGTGAGCCTTCCTGCTGGAAAAGCACGAGAGTTTCAAAGAGATATGGAGAACCTTATAAATACTTTGAAGGTTGAGATTCCAAAGGTATTCGAATCTAAGGAATATGATAAACAGAGAAGCAAAATCCTTGAAGATTTTCAACAAAAACAGAAAGAGTGGTTTTCAGCTATTGAAGAAGAGGCAAGAAACAAGGGATTTGCCATCCGAAAAGCTCTTGCAGGCTTAATTATTGTACCAATAAAAAGAGACGGCGAACCACTTACAGAAGAAGAGTTTCAGGCTCTTGATTTTGAGACAAGAAAACGAATTGATGAACTAGGTAAATCTCTTCAAGAAAAGCTTGATGATGTGGTAAGAGCAGTTAGAGAGGCTGATAAAATGGTTAAGGACATGCTTATTAAGCTTGAGAGACAGATTGCCCTTGATGTAATAGATCAGCCTATAGAGGATTTAAAAAGTAAATACTCATTTAGTGAAAAGATTGTTAACTATCTTGATGCAGTAAAGGATGACATTCTTAATAATATTCAGGATTTTAAAATTCAAGAGGAAGTCTCTCCTCCAATGCCTCCATTCATGAGAATTCCACGGGAGGCTTCCTTTGTGAAATACAGCGTTAACATTTTAGTTGATAATTCAAATACTGATGGTGCACCTGTAGTATTTGAACCTAATCCGACTTATCTTAATCTTTTTGGAAGCATTGAATACAAAATTCAGTACGGCATGGCAGTAACTGATTTCACTATGATAAAGGGTGGAGCCCTTCATAGAGCAAATGGCGGATATCTTGTTATAGATGCAATGGCTTTAATTAGAAATCTTTTTTCCTATGATTCTTTAAAGCGAGCTTTAAGAAATAAAGAGATTCGGATTGAAGATGTATGGGAACAGTACAGATTAATTACTACATCCACTTTAAGGCCTGAGCCAATTCCATTAAATATTAAGGTAATACTTACTGGAACACCCTATTTGTATTATATTCTTTATAATTACGATGAAGAATACAAAGAACTTTTTAAAGTAAAGGCTGATTTTGATATCAGAATGCCACGGAATGAGGAAAATGTGAAAAAATACGCTCAATTTGTCTCTCTATGTCAAAAAGATGAAGGACTTCTTCCTTTTGATCGTTCTGCCGTTGCAAAAATAGTTGAATATGGTTCAAGACTTGCTGAACATCAGGAAAAACTTTCAACCCAATTTAGCATCATCGCTGACATTGTGAGAGAAGCCTATTATTGGGCAAAAAAGGACTCAAGCAATATTGTGAAGGCTTCCCATGTTTTGAAAGCTCTTGAACAAAGAGTTTACAGGTCAGCAAGTATCGAGGAGAAATTAAGGGAACTTATTCTTGAGGATGTATTAATTGTGGAAACGGAGGGAAAAAAAATAGGACAGATAAACGGACTTGCAGTGCTTGATCTTGGCGATTACAGTTTTGGAAAGCCTTCAAGAATTACAGCAAGAACCTATTTAGGAAGAGCGGGCATTGTGAATATTGAAAGAGAAACAAAAATGTCAGGCAAAATTCATGAAAAGGCAATAATGATACTTTCCAGTTATCTTTTGAGTAAATATGGCATAAAAAAGCCGATAAGTCTAAGTGCTTCTTTAACCTTTGAGCAGTTGTATGAAATGATAGAAGGAGATAGTGCGACCTGTGCTGAACTTTATGCTCTCTTAAGTAGTATTGCAGAGATTCCGCTTAAACAGAGCATAGCTGTCACTGGTTCAATGGATCAGAAAGGTGAAGTTCAGCCAGTTGGCGGAATAAATGAAAAAATAGAAGGATTTTTCGAATTATGTAAAATTCGTGGCTTAAATGGTTCCCATGGAGTGATTATTCCTAAGAGGAATGTTAGACATTTGATGTTAAAAGATGAAATACAGAAAGCAATTGAAGATGGAAAATTCCATATATATGCAATTGACTTTGTCGAAGAAGGACTGGAGATTCTAACAGATATGAAAGCAGGGCAGCTGCAGCCTGATGGAACCTATCCAGAAGACACTATCAACTATCTTGTTATGAGAAAGCTGGAGGAGATGTCAGAACTTCTTAAGAAAAAGGAAAAAGAAAGGGAAAATGATAAAAAAGAAAACGAGAAATAAAATAATAATTCAAATGATTTTATCTTTTAGAGAGATTTTTATTTATTCCGGAAGTGTCAAGTAGATTAAATAGCATTGTGTTCCTAAAATTTCTACTCCTCTTAAAGGAAAGTGAATAAAGAATTAGTGAGTTAATATGCCGAAGGCGGGACTCGAACCCGCACGGGTTTCCCCACACGCCCCTCAAACGTGCGTGTCTACCAGTTCCACCACTTCGGCTAGATACTTAATAATAATACCAAGAATCACCTTTTTGTTTCAACTTTTTTTAAGACTCACAGAATTTGATCCGATTTCATCAAATGAAGACTCATTTAATTCAAAAAACTAAATATTTCGAATATTGATATCTTCCCATCCAATCAACATAGCTAAACTTTTATAATTTTTAAAGCCATTTTTTCTTGCTTGGCATACGAATATCAAAAATCTCTCCTACAAAGCTTGTAGAAAAAATGTCTCCCTCTCTCTTGCTTGCAACCATTAATCCATCCTAATTCCAGGGATAATCTTGTTGATATGAAGGCATCGCGGTTAACAAAAGACATGGATATATGGAGATTGATAAAGGATAGTGCGACCGATGAATGAGCGGAAAATTATAGGATGGAGATCTTTGAGAAGTTAGAGTTTGCACTTTTGTCATTATGAGGGCCTCGATTGTCCGAAGGTGTCTTTCTCCTTAGTCACTGTAAAGTTTTTTTTGTCACTGCGAGGAACTCGATGTCCCGAAGCAGTCTCTAAAACCAATGGAATGAGATTGCTTCGTCGCTTGCGCTCCTCGCAATGACAGAGAAGAAAAGCCTCGCAATGACACTTCCTTTCGTCACTGCGAGGGGCTTGATGTCCCGAAGCAGTCTCTAAGTAAAGTTTACGAAAAGACAACTATGAGATCCCTTCGCTTCGCTCGCAATGACGGAAATGGGGAGAGACGAGATTGCGGAGCCTCTTCTGAACGTAGTGAGGAATTCCGCTCCTTGCAATGACCCTCTTCCACCATCATTCCGAGCGGAGCGAGGAATCTTATTGAGGATCGTATTGAGATTGCTTCGGAGCTTCCGCTACTCGCCATGCTTGTAAAAGAGGTGCTTCTAATAGTGAAATAGAAGTCGATTATACGGCGATGATCAGATGATTATCAGCAGATGATAGTTAATTGATTTACAAAGGTTTTTTAAGTTTCTATTAATGAAGTCGGGTTAAAGCAAATCCTGGGTTATGGCTATTTTTTCTTTTCTCTCAACAAAAAATTAATTCAATAATTTGTTGAGATTGAGGCAAATAAGGGATTATTAAGGAATTTTTTATTAAACCTAATATAAAATGAATTAACATGTTGATATAAAATAACTCAATATGTTATATTAACTTCATGGAGCGTAAGGATTATTATAAAATTCTTGGAGTAGGTAAAGATGCCTCCCAGGAGGATATAAAGAAGGCTTATAGAAAGCTGGCGAGAAAGTATCATCCAGATTTAAATCCTGGAAACAAGGAAGCTGAAGAAAAATTTAAAGAGATCAATGAAGCTTATGCTGTTTTAAGTGACCCCAAAAAAAGAGAAGAATATGACAGAGGCGAAAGCTTTGATTTTCAAGGTTACGACTTTGGTGGTTTTGACTTCAAGGGAGGATTTGATTTAGGTGATATTTTTAGTGATCTATTTGGAGAGACTTTTACTGCTACAGGAAGAACCTATGTAAAAGGTGAAGATGTGGTTGTTCCTGTAAGCTTAACCTTTGAAGAAGCCTATAATGGAACAGTAATTCCTGTTACTTATCGCAGATATATTGAGTGTTCTGCCTGTAATGGAAGCGGTGCGGATAGATTGGATATATGTAAAAAATGTGGTGGAAGTGGGAGAATTCAAGCCTCACGGGGCTTTATGAGAGTAAATCAAATCTGCTCAAACTGTGGTGGAAGAGGTAAAACAGCCTCTTCTGTATGTAAAAATTGTCGAGGAGAGGGAAGAATTTTAAAAACAGAGACAGTTAAAGCCAAAATTCCTGCTGGTGTTGATACAGGCTCTACCGTCAAGGTAAAGGGATATGGTAATGCTGGATTAAACGGTGCTCCCTCAGGCGATCTTATTTTAGAGGTTAGCGTTACACCGCATCAGTTTTTTACAAGAAAGAGCGATGATATATACATTGAACTTCCTATTACCTTTGTTGAAGCAGCTCTCGGAGCTAAGGTAGAAGTACCAACTCCGGAAGGAAAATCTGTAACCATGAAAATACCAGAAGGAACACAGAGTGGTCAGAAGTTTAGAATTTCCAACAAGGGTTTTCCCTCTGTTAAGGGTAATAGGAGGGGAGACATGTATGTTATTACCAAAATCGTTGTTCCAAAAGGACTTACCGCTTCGGAAAAGGAGGAGATAAAAAAACTCGAAAAATTCTATTTTGAAAATCCTAGAAAGCAGATGTTAGGGGGTTAAAGATGGGAAGAGAAGACAGATTTTACATGATTAGTATGGTCTGTAAGCTTCTTAATGTTCATCCTCAAACACTTCGCCTATATGAAAGGGAAGGATTTATTAAACCAAAAAGAATAAAGAAACAAAGGATTTATACAGATGAAGATTTACAGAGGCTCAATTTTGTAATAAAACTTACGAAGGAACTCGGTGTTAACAGAGCAGGAGTAGATATTATTCTTCGAATGAGAGAGAGAATGTTAATCATGCAGGAGGCTATGGAGGAAATTCTTAGGCATGTAGATGAAGACATTAGAACAGAAATCGAACACAGGTTAAAAAAATTATTTCAAGAGTTTTAAGGAGGAGAAAAGATGAGATTTGACAAGTTTACATATAAAACACAGGAAGCGATAAAAAAAGCTCAAACCATTGCTTCTCAATATGGTAATCAGCAGATTGATGTGGAACATTTATTTTACGGTCTTGTTGATGATGCTGAAGGCCTTGTAAATAGAATTCTTAAAGAATGTGGGGCTGACATACACTCTCTTAAAATAGAGCTTAAAAAGGCAATAGAAAAAATCCCAAAAGTCTATGGTGCTCAATCCCTTGAGCACATATATATAACTCCAAGGCTAAGTCAACTTTTTGAAAAAGCCGAAAAGGAAGCCGAACATTTAAAGGATGAATATATAAGTGTAGAGCATCTTTTGATTGCCCTTTTTGATGTTGGTGGTCCTGCTTTTGATGCCATTAAGAAGCAAGGAATTACAAGGCAGAAAGTGCTTGATGCAATGAGATCTATAAGAGGTGTGCATCAGGTAACAGATCCTAATCCTGAAGAAAAGTATCAAGCACTTGTTAAATATGGCAAAAATCTCACGGATCTTGCAAGGAAAGGAAAGCTTGATCCAGTTATTGGTAGAGATGATGAGATAAGGAGAGTTATACAGGTTTTAAGCCGAAGAACAAAAAACAACCCGGTGCTAATTGGTGATCCTGGAGTTGGAAAAACTGCTATTGTAGAAGGACTGGCTCAAAGAATTATTGCTGGTGATGTGCCTGAATCTTTAAGGGACAAGGATTTAATTGCCCTTGATATTGGTTCTTTGCTTGCAGGTGCCAAATACAGAGGAGAATTTGAGGAAAGACTCAAGGCTGTTCTTAAGGAAATAACACAGTCAGATGGAAGAATTATTACCTTTATTGATGAGCTTCATACCTTAGTGGGTGCAGGTGCAGCAGAGGGAGCTGTTGATGCAGCAAACATGCTTAAGCCCGCTCTTGCAAGAGGTGAATTAAGATGTATTGGTGCAACCACAGTAAATGAATACAGAAAATACATTGAAAAAGATCCAGCCCTTGAAAGAAGGTTTCAGCCTATTTTAGTGAAAGAGCCTTCAGTGGAGGATACAATATCTATTTTAAGAGGGCTTAAGGAAAGATATGAGGTTCATCATGGCGTGAAAATAAAAGACTCAGCTTTAGTAGCTGCGGCAATGCTTTCAGCAAGATATATTACAGATCGATATCTTCCTGATAAGGCCATAGATCTTATTGATGAGGCTGCAGCCAAGCTTAGAATGGAGATTGATAGTAGTCCCATTGAACTTGATGAGATAGAAAGAAAACTTAGACAGCTTGAGATCGAAAGGCAGGCTCTTAGTAAAGAGCCGACAGAAGATGCAAAAGAGAAGATTGATAAAATCTCTCTGGAGATTGAAAATTTACTACAAAAGAAGGAGCAGCTAAGCAGCCAGTGGCAAGCCGAGAAAGAGGTCATCTTACAAATTCGTGAGATTAAGGCAGAGATTGAACAGACTCGAATTGCCAGCGAACAAGCAGAAAGACAGGGTGATTTAACAAGAGCTGCGGAATTAAGATATGGAAAGCTAATTGAACTTCAGAAAGCCCTTGATGACGCCAATTCTCGACTTAAGGAAATTCAAAAGTCCAGAAAAATGCTTAAAGAAGAGGTAGATGAAGAAGATATTGCAGAGGTTGTTGCCAAGTGGACAGGGGTTCCTGTGAAAAAGCTTCTTGAGAGCGAAACGCAGAAGCTAATAAAAATGGAAGAGCGACTCAAAGAAAGAGTGGTTGGACAGGATGAAGCCATTTTTGCAGTAGCTAATGCAATTAGAAGAGCTAGGGCAGGGCTTCAAGACCCCAACCGCCCAATAGGTTCCTTTATGTTCCTTGGGCCAACAGGAGTAGGAAAAACAGAGCTTGCAAAGGCCTTAGCAGAGTTTCTTTTTGACGATGAAAATGCCATGATTAGAATTGATATGTCTGAGTATCAGGAGCGACATACGGTAAGTAGGCTAATTGGTGCTCCTCCTGGATATGTTGGTTACGAAGAGGGTGGACAGCTTACAGAGGCAGTACGCAGACGTCCTTACAGTGTTGTGCTTTTTGATGAGGTTGAAAAAGCTCATCCTGAGGTATTTAACATTCTTCTACAAGTTTTAGATGACGGTCGTCTTACAGATGGACATGGAAGAACAGTCGATTTCAGAAACACAATTATAATAATGACATCGAACATAGGCAGTGCTCACATACATGAATTTCTTGAAAGTAGAGATTCTGAGCATTGGCAGGACTTTAAGAGAGATCTCAAGTCTAAGATTAACGATGAATTAAGGGCATTTTTTAGACCCGAGTTTTTAAACCGAATTGATGAGATAATAGTTTTCAATCCTCTAAGTAGGGAGATTATGAAGGATATAATAGAGATTCAGATAAGAAAACTTAAGCACTATCTCAAGCAGAAAAAAATTGACCTTGTACTTACAGAAGAGGCAAAGGATTATATTGCTCGCATTGGATATGATCCAGTATATGGAGCAAGACCTCTTAGAAGGGTGCTTCAGAAAGAGATACTTGATTTACTTGCTTTGAAGTTAATAGAAGGTGTTTTTAAAGAAGGAGACACTGTAGAAGTTGATTTTAAAGATGATAAAATTCTATTAAATAGGATTGTTTTAGGAGAAATATCTTAGGAAAGGAGGAAAAAATGTCTATTGTAAAGTGGAGTCCCTTAAAAGAAATTGAAGAGATAAGAAGAGAAATGGATAAGCTATTTGAGGAATTTCTCTCACCTGTTAGAAGAAGAAGGGTGGTAAGCACAGAGGGTGTTATTTCACCAAATGTTGATATTTTTGAAAGAAATGGTGAAGTTTTTGTTCAGATAGAACTTCCTGGGGTGGCTAAAGAACAGGTAGAATTAACTCTTACTGATGATAGATTAATTATCAAAGGAGAAATTAAAAGGCCAGAAGGAATTAGAGAGGAAGATTATATTCTCAGCGAAAGATGCTTTGGTCCTTTTACAAGAACAATTAATCTTCCTGGTGATATTGACAAATCTTCTATCCGTGCATCTCTTAGAGAGGGAGTTTTAGAAATAGTATTGAAGAGGAAGGAAGAGGCAAGGGAAAGAGAGATTAAGATTCAATTGGAATAGAGGTGGTTAATGTCCGCCTTTATGAAGGCGGACATTTTTCTTTTTCTTTTGCAATTCTGTCAAGGATTCCATTTATAAAGGCTGCACTTTCTTTTGTCGAGTATTTTTTTGCAATTTCAACGGCTTCATTTATGGTAACCTGAAAGGGAATGTCTGGACAAAAGAGGATTTCATAAATTGAAAATCTGAGGATATTTCTATCAATTGTTATCATTCGGTCTATATCCCATTTGTTTGCGTAATTCTTGATGATTCCATCAATTTGAGACAAATTTTCAAGGGTGCCTTCAATAATTTTATTAGCAAAGGTTTTAATATCTTTGTTATCAACAATGTTACGTTCCCAAAAACTCTCAAGTTCTTCTTGCACAGTATTGTAATCATACGAGTTTCTTAATTTTTCATTCATGTCCCAGGCATATAGGAATTGAAGCACATATTCTCTCGCGACTCTTCTTTTCATATCAAGTTTCTATCTCCTTAGTTACATCTTATTGAAGTCTAAAAAGTTAAACTTCTAAATTTGCTCAATAACCCTTGCCATTTCAATAGCTACCATTGCTGCATCCCATCCTTTATTTCCAGACTTTGAACCTGCCCTTTCAATGGCCTGCTCAATTGTCTCTGTGGTAATCACTCCAAAGGATACTGGTACTCCGGTTTCGAGGCTTACTAAGGCAATTCCCTTTGAAACCTCTGCTGCAATATAATCAAAATGGGGTGTTGCTCCTCTAATAAGGGTTCCGAGACAGATTACCGCATTAAATTTTCCAGATTGAGCCAATTTTTTTGCAACAAGAGGAATTTCAAATGAACCTGGCACTCTCACTATCTGAATATCTGTCTCTTTTGCGCCGTGCCTTATTAAAGCATCAAGGGCTCCATCAAGGAGCTTGGAGGTTATAAATTCATTGAATCTACTAACTACAATTGCAAACTTTAAGCCTTGGGCTTGTAATTTTCCCTCTACAATTTTCATCTATTTCCTCCTTATGGATAGAATAGTTCAAATCTTCTCATTCTAACATTTATTACCAATGCGATGCCGATAAAATTTGCAAGAAGTGTTGTGCCTCCATAGCTCATAAATGGTAGTGGAATTCCGACAACAGGCATGATTCCTATGGTCATGCCGATGTTAATAAAGAAGTATATAAGAAAAATTGATGTAAATCCCACAGATATGAGTTTTCCAAAGTTGTCTTTTGCAACCATTGAAGTTTCAAAGCATCTTAAGAATATCAGATAGTAGAGCCCAAGCAGAATCAGACATCCCAAAAAGCCCCATTCTTCTGCGAATATGGGAAAGATAAAATCCGTATGCCTTTCGGGAAGAAATTTAAGAGGTCCCTGGGTGCCTTCAAGAAATCCCTTTCCAAAAAAGCCACCTGAACCTACAGAAATAACCGATTGCATAATGTTATATCCTATTCCCTTTGGGTCAATGTGAGGATCAATAAAGGCAATAAGTCTGTTCTTTTGATATTCCTTTAATCCTTCCCACAGGATTTCCCATAGGAATATTATGGATATGACTCCTACTGAGAGTAGTAATAAAAGGAGTCTTATAGGAAGTCCCTTGTAAATGATCATTACGAAGGTAAGTAAAAAGATTAAAAGAGCTGTTCCTAAGTCTGGCTGTTTGAGTATAAGTAAAAAGGGGATAATTCCAAAAATAAGAAGGGTCTTTAATACATCCTTTGTGGATAAGGGGGATTTCTTATTTTCAAGAAAGGCAGAAATGCTTATTATGAAAATAATTTTGAAAATTTCAGATGGTTGAAATGAAAAAAATCCAAGATTTATCCATCTTTTTGCTCCCATGGCTGTTTTTCCAGTAAATAGGACAATTACGAGTAAAATAATCCCAAATATATAGAAAATTAGCCAAAAATCCCGAAGTTTTGCATAGTCAAAGCTTACGAAAATTATTAGGGCTATTGTTGCAATTATTAGCCATAGGAGTTGCTTTACATAGAAGGGCGGATGTTCTCCTTCATCAAGAGGAGGTCTTGTGGCACTGTAAATCGTTAATATACCTACAATGCAGATTAAAATAACTACTCCAAAGGTTATCCAGTCGAAATGTTCGATCATTCTTCTATCAATTCTTAACATTTAGTTGCCTCTTTTTAATAAGATATCCTTCAAGAATGTTTTTTGCGACCGGAGCTGCAACTCCTCCACCGCTTCCACCGTGTTCTATGATCAGGGCAAAGGCTATCTCTGGATTATCAACAGGTGCAAATCCAATAAACCAAGCATGATGTTCAATGTTTATCCGACGGGTCAGTTTTTCTTTAGTCTTTTTGCTAACCACCTGCACAGTTCCTGTTTTTCCTCCGAATTTTATCATAAATGAACGGGCTTGGGCAGCAGTGCCCTGTGGTTCATTAACAACTGCATTTAATGCCTCATTAATCACTGCGAGATTTTTAGGATCAAAATTTAAATCCTGTTTATCAATGCTTTTTCCTCTTAATATTTGAGGAGTATATTTTATCCCTCCATTGACCATGGTAGCCATCACATTTGCCATTTGTATTGGAGTTACCTTTAAAAAACCCTGTCCAATGGAGGTGTTAAAGGTGTCACCCAAAAACCAACCTATTTTTTTTGTAGTCTTCTTCCATTCTTCGTCTGGAACCAGTCCTGCTTTTTCGTCTGAGAAAAAACCCGTTGGACTACCTAAACCTAAGAGAGTAGCATACTTTTTGATTTTTTTTATGCCGAGAATCTTTCCTAATTCGTAAAAATAGACATCACAGGATTCAGCAAGGGCTCTTTTTAAGTCAACAGGCCCATGACCTTCTTTTTTCCAACATCCAAATGTCCATGTACCAAAACTAATTCCTCCACTACAGTTTGTGAGAATTCTCTCTGGTGTTATCACTTTTTCTTCAAGGCCTGCCAAAGCAGTAATTACTTTAAATGTTGAACCTGGTGCGTATAATCCTTGAATTGCACGGTTAAGTAAGGGATTCTGAGGATTGGTAGTTAGTTCCCTCCAGTATTCACCCGATACACCTTCAATGAACATGTTAGGATCGAATGAGGGAGCACTAAAAAGAGCTAGTACCTCTCCTGTGTCAGGTTTTATTGCTACAAAGGCGCCTGAATGACCTTCAAATGCCTGGTAGACTGCTTCTTGTAAAAGTGCATCAATGGAAAGATAGATGTCCTCTCCTTTGGAGGGAGGTGTTTCTTTTATTAATCTTAATTCTCTACCAAGCGCATCTACTTCAATAATTTTCTCACCAGGAGTTCCAATTAATTTTTCATCAAATAATCTCTCAAGGCCTGTTTGACCAACCATAAAATATGAGGGCAATTTTTGATAGACAGGATTTTTGGTAACCTGTTCTTCTGTGATTTTACCCAAATATCCTACTAAATGGGCTGTTGCAGCACCTAAAGGATAATGTCTTCTCATTTCAATATCTATTATTATTCCGGGAAGTTCATTTTTTCTTGCCTCAAGCATAGCGATTTCTTTAAAAGTTATATCTTCTTTAATTCTTATTGGAAGATAAATGCTTTCAGGTTTTCTTTTAAGTTTTTTTTCCATTTCTTCGTAGGGAATATTTAAAATCTTAGAAAGAAGAGCCTTATCCACTTTATCCGCATAATCAGCAGAGACAGAAACACTGAAGGAAGAAATATTTTCAACAAGAGGAATGCCATTTCTATCATATATTATTCCTCGTGGAGCAGGTATTTTTACTATTCTAATTCGGTTTTGTTCAGAAAGTTTCCTGTATTTTTCATAATTTATTACCTGAAGTTGCCATAGTCTTAGGATAAGTATGGAGAAAATGATAAAAACTACTACTACAAAAACTCTATTTACATTCATCAGGGCTTTCTCCAGCTTGATATTAAGCCTAAGGGAATATTAACCAATCCTTTAATTATAAAACTCTTAACAAGAAAAAATGGGTCTACATAGTAGTTAAAAAAGTAGATTACAATGAAACTATAGATTGCTTCGTCTAAAATTGTAAAAAAGCAAATGACTAATGCTTTAAAAAATTCTGTCCAGTGAAAAAAAAGCTGTTTAACCAAAATCATTAAGATTACTCCGGTTAGTGTTTTTGAAATTATAGCGGGACCTATTATCCCTTGGAATAGGTCTTCTAGTAATCCGATAGTAGCAAAAAAAATAACAGGTAAAAACTCAGAGGGTGCTATTTTTTTTCGCTCTGATTTATAGAAAAAGTGATTTATTACAAACAGATAAATTAGAAGAAAAGAGAGATTTAAACTTATCCCATCAATGGCAACAAGTTCTTCTGTAAGAAAAACAAAAAAAACAAGCAATATCCATTTGAGAGTTATTTTCATTGTAAGCTGTTAAGCACCGCCACTTCTTCTATAGTTAATTCAGATTGAAGGGGTATTACTTCAATTTCCTGAAAAAGTCCCTTTTGAGTATTTACTTTTTTTACAGCTCCAACTTTTATTCCTTCAGGAAATATTCCATCTATTCCAGAAGTAATAAGTCGGTCACCAACCAATATTTCTTCTTCAAGAGGTATATATTTAAGGGTGCAAAGATTTGTGCTTTTTCCGCTTAATATACCTTCTATGCGGTTTCTTTCAACTCTTACAGAAACAGAAAAGTTTGCATCAGTAAGAATTAATACCTCAGAAAACTCATCAGTTGAAAGAATGACCCTTCCTACCAATCCATTAGGTGTTATTACGGGCATATCCTTTAAAATTCCATGTTTTTGTCCTTTATCAAGCCATATGGTTTTTAAAAATTTATTTGATCCTCTTCGAATAACTTTTGCAATAGCGACCACTTCCTTTTTTTTCTCCTTTAGTTGAAGAAGAGCTCTTAAACGAGCATTTTCTCGAATAAGTTCTTCATTGGATTTTTCCTTGATTATAAGCTCGTAAAGCTGTTCCTTTAATTTTCTATTTTCATCTTTTGCGGATAGGATTTCATTAAGAGAAATTTTTAAAAAATGAAGGGGTGTTAGAAAATGAGAAAGATGAAGTTTGTCAAAATTCACCCATCCCTTTGTTTGATAACTTATAATAAAAAAAGAAGCCACTATTAAGAGTACCAAAATAAAAAGGGTGCTCTTTTTTAACATTAGCTAACATTAAGGGAGACTCTTTTAAGTAGCTCAAGTTTATCGAGCATAGCTCCACATCCTCTAACAACAGCCTTAAGTGGATCATCTGGTATTATCACTGGTACACCTGTTTGCTCTCTTATAAGTATGTCAAGTCCTCTTAGCAAAGCGCCGCCTCCAGCAAGCACTATTCCTTTGTCTGCAATGTCAGAGGCAAGCTCAGGTGGTGTATTTTCAAGGGTTACTTTGATTGTATCGAGAATAATTGAAACAGGTTCCTGTAAAGCATCTCTAATTTCTTCTTCAGTTATTGTGATTGCCTTAGGAATGCCAGTTATAAGATCTCTGCCTTTTATTTCCATCGTTTTATTTGAATTTATAGGATAGGCACTCCCAATGTTGATTTTTATTGACTCAGCAGTTCTTTCACCTATCATTAGATTATATTTTCTCTTTATATATGCAATAATCGCTTCATCCATTTTGTCACCACCTACTTTCACTGCCTTTGAACATACTATACCATCAAGGGATATAACTGCCACATCAGTTGTGCCTCCGCCTATATCCACTATCATATTACCTGAAGGTTCTCCTACAGGAAGACCAACTCCAATTGCTGCTGCCATTGGTTCTTCAATAAGATAAACTTCTCTTGCTCCAGATGATATGGCAGCATCTTTTACTGCCCTTTGTTCAACCTGTGTAATTCCAGAGGGAACTCCAATAATGATTCGCGGAGAAATGAAACATTTTCTGTTATGGGCCTTAGTTATAAAATACTTTAACATTTCGCCAGTTGCATCAAAGTCGGCAATAACACCATCTTTAAGAGGCTTTATGGTAATTATATTGGCAGGTGTTTTTCCCATCATTTCCTTCGCTTCTGTTCCAACAGCAATTACTTTTTTATTGTCCCTTCTCATAACAACAACAGAGGGTTCATCGCAAATAATTCCTTTGCCTTTTACATATACCAGGGTATTTGCTGTACCTAAGTCAATTGCAAGGTCATTAGAAAATCTTCCAACAAATTTTTGAATAAGCACTCTTTTTCCTCCTCGAAAGTTAATAAAGGTTAATATTTAATTCTAAATTATTCGAAGCTTATTCTTCTATTACATAGGTGTTTGCAAAGAAATCTCCAAGTCTTTTCCCTTCACTATCACCAACCATCAGGATAAATTCGAATAATATAACTAAGAGACAGATTAGCCATCCAAGAATAGGTATTAATAAAAAGAATAGGGATAGACCTAAAAGAAGATTCCTAATAATAGAATCTCTAAAATCTGCATTGCTTTCTCGTTTGAAGTTCACAACCTTAATTCTTAAAAAATTTTTTCCAATGCTTTTTCCCTTAAACATTCCATCACTTATCAAAATATAAAATATACCAATAAAAAGACCTGCCTGAGAAAGCATTTTCCATAGAACAACGACTATTATTAAATCAATTAGTTTTGCTAGTCCTCTAAAAAAAAGAATACTCCAATTCAATCTATTAGCCATTTTTATTGTTTTATTATTATTTTAAATATTCTATAATATATTAGCACTTGCCTCTTTTTTACATAAACAATTATGATAGGATACAATAAATTTGACTGATAAAGCAAAAAGGTGAATAGAAATTACAGAGGAGGTCAAGATGGACAATAAAATTTTAAGAGTAGGAAGTTGGGCAGGTTTTTTCATTTCTTTATTTTTCCTGATTATTCCGAATGTTTATGGAGAAATCCTTTCTAAACCAGGCACTTTTGACCACTTCCAAATTGAGGTTCCTAATACGATTATCGCAGGCGAAGAATTTAAAATTATCCTCTATGCTGTAGATGCTTTTGGCAATCCAGTTAATATGCCTCCAGATAGCCTAAAAGAGTATAGGCTAAGTGTTACAGGTTCAGCTAATATTTCACTTCAACATATAAAATCAAAGGACATTACGCAAAGAGGTGTACCAATAACTATTAAGAGTGAAAAAGCAGAGGAAGTAACACTAATTTTCTATGATATAAATAGTCCTTTTCCTTTATTTGAAAAAAAGATTTATGTGGTACCAAATGACATCAGTGCTCTTAAAATACAGGTTCCTCAAACCGTAACTGTGGGTAGTGAATTTATAATTGAGGTTTCAGGTAGAGATAAATTTGGAAATAAGGTATGTAGAGATTTTGATCCTAAGGTTCTTAACATATTTTTTAGTGGAGATGTTTCTCCTCAAATAAGAGATTTTCAATATAATCCTGAAAACTGTATAGCAAATCTTAGACTTTATTCTGAGAAGATCGGAAAGTTTTATGTAGAAGCAGAATTATTAAATAAAGATGTTTCGGGCAAAAGCGCTCCTGTTGAAATAATTAATTCAGATATAGCTTATTTTCTTATTGAATCTCCTGATGAAGCTATAGTAGATGAGCCCTTTGAGATAAACATTTTAGCAGTTGATAGATTTAAAAACATAGTTAAAAATTTTTCAACTAAAAGGAGCAAGGTATTAATAGAAGCTCAAGGAAAAGGTTATGTTTTCCTAACTGAACTTTCCACCCTTGCTTTTTCTGATGGTAAGGCAAAGGTTAGTTTAACTTACAATAGAGCTGAGGAGATAAAGATTATATGTAAAGTATTAGATGGAAGCCAAATAAAGGGAGAAAGTAATCCTGTTAAAATAAATCCTCCAAGGATAAAACGATTTGAAATAGTATCACCTGAAACAATCGTTGCTGGTCAAAGATTTAAAGTAAAAGTCATAGCCTATAACCATTTAGATAAAGTAATGTCCAACTACAACCAGTATGGTAAAACAGTGTTCTTAAGGTCAACAGGTTCAGGAAGCCTTATGCCTGATAGAATTCCGCCAACTGCATTTATAAATGGAGTTGCTATTGTAGAACTTATGTATGACAGAGCTGAAAAATTTGAAATTATTGCTACTGTTGAGGATCAGGTAGTTCCTTCTGAAGAGGTAAAAGTTAAAGAGGAAAAAAAGCATGAGACTCCTAAAAAACAAGTAAAAGCTGTAAAAAAAGTAAAAGAAAAAGGGAAAAAAACAGTTTCTCGTGGTACACCCTTGGAGCTTAAAAATATATCACTTATTGAAACTAAAAGTAGTGCTACATTAACCCTTTCTATTCCTAATTTTGGCAAAAAAGGAGGTTATTATCCTCAGACACAAAAAAAAGGAAACACCATGTCAGTTATAGTGGATATTTATCCAATTGTAAATAAAATTGAAACAATGCCCCATATAGAATCTGATTTCATAAAAGGAGTTTCAATTTCTGAGGAAGCTAATAATATAGTATTGACAATAGAGCTAAAAAAGCCTCTTAAATACCGTGCTATAAAGAAGGCAGATGAACTCATAATTGAGTTCAGGAGAGGTTAATGGGTTTTTTTGACAAGCTCAAGGAGAAATTAACAAAGACAAAACAAAATATTATCGAAAAGATAGAAGCTGTAGTACCGGTAGGAAAGAAAATAGATGAAGGTACCATTGAAGAGATTGAAGAGATTTTAATTTCATCGGACATAGGAACTAAAGCAACAAAGGATATTATCGAAATCCTAAAGAAAAAAATTAAAGAGGGAGCTTTAAAAGACTCAAAAGATGTAAAAGAAATTCTGAAGGATGAGCTTAGAAAAATTCTGGAAAATAATACATCTCTAAAATTAACTCAAAGGCCCTCTGTAATACTTATAGTTGGAGTAAATGGAGTTGGTAAGACAACCACAATCGGAAAGTTAGGTTATAAATTTAGGCAAGAAGGTAAAAGCGTAGTTTTTGCAGCGGCAGATACATTTAGGGCTGCGGCAATTGAACAGCTTGAAATATGGGCTAATAAGGTTGGAGCAGATATTATTAAAAACAAAAGCGGAGCAGATCCTGCAGCAGTAGCATTTGATGCTACTGAATATGCAAAAGCAAAAAATAAGGATATAGTAATCATAGATACAGCAGGCCGTCTTCATACAAAATTTCCATTAATGGAAGAATTGAAAAAAGTAAGTAGAGTGATAAAAAAATCTATTCCTGAAGCCCCTCACGAAACTTTGCTAATTGTAGATGCTACAACAGGACAGAATGCTATTAGACAGGCAGTTTTATTTAATGAGGCAGTAAATCTCACAGGCGTTGTAGTAACAAAACTTGATGGCACAGCAAAGGGTGGAGTAATTTTTGCAATAAAGAAAGAAATAGGTGTTCCCATTAAAATGATAGGAATTGGCGAAGGAGAAGATGATTTAAAGGAATTTAATGCTCAGGAATTTGTGGATGCTATCTTTGATTAACTTTTATTGCGGGGGGAGGATTTGAACCTCCGACCTTCGGGTTATGAGCCCGACGAGCTACCAGACTGCTCCACCCCGCGATATTTTTAAATATAGCATAAAAAATTTTAATGTGTCAATTTATGGAATTAGTACTTGCTTCGAGAAATAAAAAAAAGGTTGAGGAATTAAGAAGAATTCTCAAAGATTTACCAGTAAAAATCCTTTCTGTAAATGATTTTCCACACCTCGAAGAAGTTGTTGAAGACGGAGAGACTTTTGAAGAAAATGCGTTAAAAAAAGCAAGATATGTCTGTAAAAAAACAGGTCTTCCCGCACTTTCTGATGATTCAGGCTTAGAAGTTGAAGCTTTAGGGGGAAAGCCAGGAGTGAAATCGGCAAGATATGCAGGTGAGGAAGCTACTGATGAGGAAAATATTAGAAAATTATTAAAAGAATTAGAGGGATTGCCTACTGAAAAAAGAAGTGCTCAGTTTGTTTGTTGTTTAGCGTTAGTAATGCCATCTGGAGAGGAATATCTCTTCTGGGGCTATGTCAAAGGAAGAATCTCAGATAACCCAATTGGAAGCAAAGGATTTGGTTATGATCCGGTTTTTATTCCAGATGGATACGAGATCACATTTGCTCAAATGGAATCAGAAGAAAAAGACGCCTTAAGCCATCGAAGAAAAGCCATTGACAAATTTAAGCAATTTTTGTTAGAATTGCCCAATTTTTATAAGCAAAATTTATCATAAAATTATAAAAATTAAGTTGCTTTTTAATCTGTAATAAGTTAAATTATAAACCAAACAGTTTAATTTTAAATCAATTTAAGGAGGCTTCAATGAGATTAGTATTCTTGGGTGCTCCCGGAGCAGGCAAAGGAACTCAGGCAAAAAGACTTGTTGAGAAATATGGAATACCTCAGATATCAACAGGAGATTTACTTAGAGCAGCTGTAGCAGCAGGAACTCCACTTGGTAAAGAAGCAAAGGCATATATGGATAGAGGAGAGCTTGTTCCTGACCAAGTAGTTCTTGGAATGGTCAAGGAGAGACTTTCGCAGGATGACTGCAAAAAAGGATTTATTCTAGATGGTTTTCCGAGAAATGTAGCGCAGGCAGAGGCTCTTGACAAAATGCTTGCAGAGATGAACATGTCTTTACAAATGGCATTAAACTTAGATGTTCCTTTTGACGATCTGATGAAAAGGCTTACCGGTAGAAGGACCTGCAAAGCCTGTGGTCAAATGTATAATGTTTACTATTCGCCATCAAAGGTAGATGGCAAGTGTGATAAATGCGGTGGAGAACTTTTCCAAAGAGATGACGATAAGGAAGAGACAATAAGAAAGAGGCTTGAGGTATATAGGGCACAAACAGAGCCATTGATAGATTATTATTCTAAAAAGGGAATATTGAAAAGCGTAGCAGGCACAGGTAATATAGATGAAATATTTAATAATATCTGTGCAATAGTAGAAAAAACTAATTAATTCTAAGGAGGGAAGGTATGCCGGAAGTAAGAATTAAAACTCTGCCTCCACCTCATGGTGGGAAGCTGGTTGACAGGGTTGTCAGAGACCCAGAGATGGCAAGGAAGTTAATGCAGAAATGTTCAGCCGTTTATGACATCAAGCCTACTCTTTTTAAGGGTAATCCTGTAAGAAATGTCTACAGAGAAATTATGTCAGTTTGTTATGGTTTCTTCAGTCCAGTTGAAGGCTCAATGACAAAGGCTGAACTCGAGAGTGTTCTTGAAAAAAGAAGACTTTTAAGTGGATGGGTGTTCCCCTATCCAATTCTTTTTGATATTTCTGAAGAAGATTTCAAGAAATTAGGTGTTGGAGCTGGTGATTGGCTCCTTTTAAGATTGAAAGGCGAACCCTTTGCAATCCTTGAGATTGAAGAGGTCTATGAGATTGTTCCAGGAGATGTGGCAGTTAGAACTTTTGGAACTCCAGAGAAAAATCCAGAAGTTGTTAAGGTTCCATTTGATCAGAAGCATACAGGATACAACATCTATTGTTCATTAAATCCAATTATTCTTGCAGGAAAATACACCATAATTAATGAGCCAAAACTGAGAGAGCCCTTTAACAGATTTTGGTATCCACCAAAAAGAGCAAGGGAAGAGTTTGAAAAGAGAGGGTGGACAACGGTTATTGCCCATCAGACAAGAAATGTGCCACACACTGGGCATGAAGCATTAATGAAGAATGCTGCATACATCGGTGATGTAAAACCATGTGATGGTATTGTGGTAAATGCAATAGTTGGTGCAAAAAGAATTGGTGATTTCCCAGATGAAGCCATTGTGGAAGGTCATGAAATGGTTCATCTTGCAGGATACATCAAGCCAGATCGTCATCTTGTAACTTTTACACTTTGGGATATGAGATATGGAAATCCAATTGAATCCCTAATTCATGCTGTAATCAGGCAGAACATGGGAATTTCCTTCCACATGTTTGGAAGAGATCATGCTGCACTTGGTGAATACTATGATATCTTTGCTACACAGATTCTTTGGTCTAAGGGAATTCCAAGTTTTGGCTTTGAAGCCCCACCTTATGCAGTAGATGGTGGATTCTATATAAGACCACAGAACATTGAAGAGTTCTGGTTCTGCCCGAAATGCAAAGAGTTTGCATATTCTGCAAACTGCTCTCATAAAGGTATATACTCAAGATACTCAGGTAGCTTCATTAGAGGTCTTATCAATGAAGGTGTAATGCCTCCACCTGAGATATACAGACCAGAAGTTTACAAGGTAGTTGTAAAATGGTGGCAGAAGTTCGGATATCCATTCAATAACGAGAAGTACTTAAAAGAGAGAGAGGAGAGATTAGAGGTTGATCTCCCTCACATGGAACTTCCAGCTCACTTAAAAAAATAAAGGAGGTGAATAATGGCTAAGTTTTTAGGCGTAATAATTGATGAGAAAAGAATGGCAGCCATAAAGGGTACTCCCCTTGAGGAAAAAGTTGAATCAATCTTTGGTGGAGCCTTAAGAAGGTTGGTTATCGAAGTGCCTGATGACCTTGGTCAGAAGGTCATTGATCAATTTACAAAGGCAAGATTCGATGCAAGAGGATTCATAGAGGAAACACCAGCAGCCTTTAAAAGGGCAATTTTTAAGAGAATTGCCGAGATGAAAGAGTTATCAGCAGCAGTAGTAGAAAAGGTCCTTGCTGAAGATCTTGAAAAGGTAAAGGAAGAGGCTGCAAAGGAAGACAAAGAGCTTCCTGTTCCAGATATTGACATAAGTGATGTACTGGAATTACAGAAAAATCCAGTGCAAAAACCAGCATAATAAAACAAAAAAAGGAGGTTAAGCTATGCCAAGTTTTGTAATGGTTGAAAAGTGCGATGGCTGCAAAGCCCAGGACAAGACAGCTTGTCAGTACATCTGTCCTAATGACCTTATGACTCTCGACAGAGAGAAAATGAAGGCCTATAACCAGGAGCCAGATCAGTGCTGGGAGTGCTACAACTGCGTAAAAATCTGCCCTCAGCAGGCAATTGAGATCAGAGGTTATGCAGATTTCTTCCCTCTCGGCGCCAGTGTTATTCCAATGAGAGGCCAGGATGCAATCATGTGGACAGTCAAATTCAGAAACGGTTCACTTAAGAGATTCAAATTCCCAATAAGGCTCACTCCTGAGGGATATTGGAAGGCTGAGAACATTTACGAAGGATTACCTGAGCCTGATTATTCAAAGATTAAAGGTCCTGGCTACTTTAACTATGAAGCCAGAAAAGAGTAAAAAAACGAAGAAGGAGGTATAAAAATGGAAAAAGAGACTTGCACTTTTTCATATTGTCAAAGACCAGAAGTCGTAGAAGTTGATACTGACTTTCTTATAATCGGCGGTGGTATGGCTGCTTGCGGTGCTGCATTTGAAGCATGCAGATGGGCAACACCAAAGGGAATTAAAGTAACAATGGTTGATAAGGCAGCCACAGACCGTTCCGGCGCAGTTGCAATGGGTCTCAGTGCTATTAATACCTACATTGGAGAGAATAAGGTCGAGGACTATGTAAGATATGTTCGTGCAGACCTTATGGGAATTATCAGAGAGGATTTAGTATTCGACCTTGGCAGACACGTTGACAACTCCGTTCACATGTTTGAGGAGTGGGGTCTTCCTATTTGGAAAAAGAGCGATGATGGATGGTCACTTGATGGCTTCCAGGCAAGAGATCAGGGCAAGCCAAAACTCAAAGATGGTGGAGTCCCATGCCGTTCAGGAAAATGGCAGATAATGATCAACGGTGAATCCTATAAGGTCATCGTTGCTGAGGCTGGAAAAGCAGCCCTAGAATACAACAGAAAGGCTCTCAATATCCCACAGAACCTCTTTGAGAGAGTTTTCATCGTAAAACTTCTCAAAGATGCAAAAGAGCCTAACAGAGTTGCTGGTGCAATTGGTTTCAGCGTGAGAGAGAATAAGGTATTTCTCTTTAAAGCAAAAGCAATTCTCTGCGCTGCAGGTGGTGCAGTTAATGTATTTAGACCAAGATCAGCTCGTGAAGGACAGGGTAGAGCATGGTATCCTGTTTGGAACTCTGGTTCCGGATACTATCTCGGAATGTCAGTCGGTGCAGAACTCACAATGATGGAAAACAGATTCGTACCAGCAAGATTTAAAGATGGATACGGACCTGTTGGCGCATGGTTCCTATTCTTTAAGGCAAAGGCAACAGATTCACTTGGTGCAGATTATTGCGCAAAAGACACACCAGAGTTCAAGGAAGCAGTTGAGAAATACGGAAAATGGGCAGAGGCCCTCGGAACTGCTATCAGAAACCATCTCATGATGCAGGCAATGAAGAAAGGTAGAGGTCCAATCCTTATGAATACCCATACTGCAATACAAGAACTTGCAAAGCAGATGGATCCAAAGAGACTTAAACACCTTGAAGCCGAAGCATGGGAAGACTTCCTTGACATGTGTATATCCCAGGCAGGCCTCTGGGCAGCCAACAATGTTGAACCAGATAAGGTTCCATCCGAAATCATGCCAACCGAGCCTTATCTCCTTGGTTCCCATGCTGGTTGCGCTGGCTTCTGGGTAAGCGGACCCGGAGATATTCCTGGAGCACCTGCTGAGTGGTTCTGGGGCTACAACAGAATGAGCACTGTAACAGGCCTCTTCATGGCAGGTGACATTGTTGGAGCATCAGGACACAAATTCTCCTCTGGTTCCCATGCTGAGGGTAGAATTGCAGCAAAAGCAGCAATTGCATTTATCCTTGACAACGCTGGCTACACACCAACAATAGCTGAGGATATAAATGCTCTTGTTGCAGAGCTATACCTGCCATTTGAGATTTACGAGAAATACAAGACATACTCTACTGATCCTAATGTTAACCCATACTACATTAGACCAGCTATGTATCAGGCAAGACTTCAGAAGATTGCTGACGAATACTTCGGAGGAGTAAGCACCTGGTACATGACCTCTAAGACCATGATAGAGGAAGGACTGAGAAAACTTCAGATGCTCAAAGAGGATGCTGCAAGATTAGCAGCTTCTAACCTCCATGAGCTTCTCCGTTGCTGGGAGAACTATCACAGAGCTCTCTCACTTGAAGCTCATGCAAGACACATCCTCTTCAGAGAAGAGTCCAGATATCCTGGTTACTACTACAGAGGCGACTTTGACTTTGTTGATGACAACAACTGGCGTGCATTCGTCAACTCAGTCTATGATCCAGCAACAGACACATTTACACTTAAGAAAGTTCCTTACGTTCAGATCATTCCTGATTAATATGAGAGTAGCAGGGGGAGGGAGCAATCTCCCTCCCTTTATATTCTTATCTGGTTTACATTAGAAATTCGTAATGCAGTTTCAAACTGTATTACGAATTTTTATGTTTAAGATAATTCAATAAAGGAGGCTGATGATGCATCACAATGGTAGCCCTAATCGAATCTTAGTAATTGGCGGTGGGTTCAGTGGTCTAACTGCAGGAATTGAGGCTGCCGAGACAGGTGCTGAAGTAATAATTGTTGAGAAAAATCCCTATCTCGGTGGAAGAGTTGCCCAGTTAAATAAGTATTTTCCAAAAATTTGCCCACCCCTTTGCGGCTTAGAAATTAACTACCGTCGTATTAAGGTAAATCCAAACATAACCTTCTACACCATGGCACAGGTTGATTCTATCTCTGGTGTTTCCGGTGATTATAATGTAAAAATAAAAATTAAACCTCGCTATGTTAATGAAAACTGCACTGCCTGTAATGCCTGCGCTGAGGTATGCCCGGCTGAAAGGGATAGTGACTTCAATTTCGGACTTAACAAAACAAAGGCTATTTATTTACCCTTTGAACAATCTTTTCCATTAAGGTATGTGCTTGATAGAACTGCCTGTCCAAAAGATTGTTCTGCTCCCTGCGTAGCTGCCTGTAAGTATAATGCAATTGATTTAAATATGCAGGAGCAGATTATTGAGGTAAAGGTTAATTCAATTGTGGTTGCTACAGGTTGGAAGCCCTATGATGCAGCAAAGATTGATAATCTTGGATTTGGAAAGGTAAAGAATGTTATTACAAATATGATGCTTGAAAGGATGGCATCAACCAATGGTCCTACCGAAGGACAAATTATTAGGACCTCTGATGGTAAGCCAGTTGAAAAAGTTGCATTTGTTCAGTGTGCTGGAAGCAGAGATGAAAATCATCTTCCATTCTGTTCATATATTTGCTGTCTTGCCTCACTAAAGCATACTCTTTATATTAAGGAACAAAATCCAGATGCAGAGGTTTTCATCTACTATATTGATATTAGAACGCCTGGCAGATACGAGAAATTCCTAAATCAAGTTCTTGAAAAAGGTGGAGTGAATCTTATTAAAGGAAAAGTTGCAGCCATTGAGCAAGATGCTGACTCTGATGATGTTATTGTGACAGCTGAAGATATTCTTAGTGGAACAAAGATAAAACAAAAAGTCGATATGGTTGTCCTTGCCACAGGAATGCAGCCAGAAGGGTTAGAGTTTAAAGTCCCAGGGCTTAAGTACGCAGTTGATGGATTTGTGATTGACGCTGATGGTATCTATTCTGCTGGATGTGCTAAGAATCCGATGGATGTCGCAGGATGTGGAAAAGATTCAACTGGCGCAGCCCTAAAGGCAATTCAGATTGGTGTAAGGAGGTAATAGATGGAAAAGAAAATAGGACTTTATATCTGTAAAGGCTGCGGTATTGGAGATGTGGTTAATACAGAGAAAATTGTAAACATAGCAAAAAATGCTCTTAGAGTTCCAGTTGTAGCTGAGAGTGATGTGCTGTGCAGCAAAGAAGGTGTAGATCTAATTAAAAAGGATATAGCTGAACAAGGCGTAAATAGCATCGTTATCGCAGGTTGTTCACCAAGAGTAAAAACTGAGGAATTTAACTTCCCTGGTTGTTTTGTAGAGCGTGTCCCTGTTAGAGAGCTTGCTATATGGACAATTGAAACTGACGAGGAAAAGCAGCTTGCTGCAGAAGACTATATCAAAATGGGAGTTATAAAAGCTCAGAAAGCAGATATTCCAGAGCCTTATGTTATTGAAATTGTTAAGAATGTTCTTGTTGTTGGCGGCGGTGTCTCAGGAATGACTGCTGCACTTGAGGTAGCAAATTGCGGATATGAAGTGGTTCTGGTAGAAAAAGAGTCAGAACTCGGAGGCTTTGCAAGAAAACTTTACAAGAAAGTACCAACCGATGATTACTCAAAAGGAGTTTTAGCAGATGTTAATCTGGAACCACTTATAAATAATGTAACCACACATCCAAAAATAAAGGTATATACCTCCTCCAGGATTGAAAAAATAGATGGACAACCTGGAGACTTTGATGTAACCATTTCTAAGAACGGCTCATCAGAGACAATAAAGATAGGAGCCATTATTCAAGCAACTGGCTGGAAGCCCTATGATGCAAAGAAACTTGCAAAAAAATACGGCTATGGCAAGTTTAAGGATGTGGTGACAAACTTTGAGTTTGAGGAAATTGCAAAGAATAATAATGGCGTTATTAAGAGACCCTCAGATCAAAGAGTGGTTACTTCTGTGCTATTTATTCAGTGTGCTGGTCAAAGAGATAGTGAACATATACCCTATTGTTCTGGAATGTGCTGTACAACCTCTCTCAAACAGGCAAGATATGTAACCGATGGAAATCCTGATGCTGCAGCAATGATTATTTATAAAGATATGAGAACACCTGGTAAACTTGAATACTACTACAAAGAGGCGCAGAATACACCTGGAGTCATGTTAGCAAAAGGCGAGGTTACAGCAATAAGAGAGGAATACGACAAACTCATTGTAACAGTTGAAGATTCGCTTCTTGGCCAAAAGACAGATATAGAAACAGAAATGGTTGTGCTTGCAACTGGTATGGTTCCAACCACAAAGGAGCCCCAGGATTATCTTATTGGGCTTTCTCAGGCAGCTGCAAAGGGAGATGAAGAAAAAGCAAAATATCTTGAGACAACAAAAAAACCTGAATTTATTCTTAATCTTGGTTATCGTCAGGGACCAGAACTTCCATTCCTCGAAGGTGGATTTGGATTCGTTGATTCCAACTTTATATGCTTCCAGTATGAAACAAGAAGAACGGGAATTTATGCAATTGGCCCTGTTCGTCAGCCAATGAACATGACAGAAGCACAGGAGGATGCTCGCGGAGCTGCATTAAAAGCAATTCAGTGTATAGAACATGTTGCAAAAGGTATAGCAGTTCATCCAAGAGCATGGGATACTTCATTCCCTGAGCCAAATCTTACAAAGTGCACTGCCTGTAAGCGTTGTACAGAGGAATGTCCATTTGGTGCAATAGATGAGGATGAAAAAGGAATTCCCTTCTATAAGCCAAATAGATGTCGCAGATGTGGAACATGCATGGGAGCATGCCCAGAGAGAATTGTTGCTTTCAAGGATTACAATGTTGATATGCTTGGAACCATGATGAAGAATGTTTCTGTACCGAGTGAGGACGATAAGCCTAGAATTATTGTCCTTTGCTGCGAAAATGATGCATTCCCTGCTACAGAGACAGCAGCATTAAAGAGATTA
This sequence comes from uncultured Nitrospiraceae bacterium, assembly GCA_937139565.1. GTDB lineage: Bacteria > Nitrospirota > Thermodesulfovibrionia > Thermodesulfovibrionales > Thermodesulfovibrionaceae > Thermodesulfovibrio. The sequence goes on from CAKZQH010000054.1 coordinate 28,487, forward strand.
AAATTAGACCCAGCAGTAAGATTTATTCAGCTTAGATGTCTTGGTTCCATGAACCTTGTTTGGATTGCCGATGCTCTCTCAAGAGGTGTTGATGGCATGTTGTTATTAGGTTGTAAATTTGGTGAAAATTATCAGTGCCATTTCGCAAAGGGTAGTGAACTTGCAAAATACAGACTTGGTAAGGTTCAGGAAACATTAGATAGACTACAACTTGAATCAGACAGAGTGCAGATGTTTGAACTTGCTATTGATGAGTATTGGAGAGTGCCGCAGATAATTAATGAATTCATGGATAAAATTAGAGAAATTGGTCCTAATCCATTTAAGGGCTTCTAAGGAGGGAAGAGATGGACAAACCAGTAAGACCAGATTTACAGTTTGCAAAAGAAATCATAAAAGCTGGTGGAGAGTCCCTAAAAAAATGCTATCAGTGCTCCACATGCACTGTAGTTTGTAGCCTTGCTCCAGAGGACAATCCGTTTCCACGCAAAGAAATGCTTTATGCACAGTGGGGCTTGAAGGAGAAGCTTTACAAGAATCCTGATATCTGGCTCTGCCATCACTGCGGTGATTGTACTGCCTACTGCCCAAGAGGTGCGAAGCCTGGTGAGGTTCTCGGTGCTGTGAGAAAGCTAATGATCAAAGATTACTCACCACCTAAGTTTCTTGCTAATTGGGTAGCTGATCCTAAGTATCTGCTGCTTATCTTCTTAATTCCTATTCTTCTTTTCATGGGCGAACTATTCCTCTTAGGTTACTTTAGTGGAACAGAGATTCCTCGTGGTGATAATGGTGAAATGGCCTATTCAGCTTTTCTACCAGCTGTTCCCTGGATTGATCTTCCATTTATGGCTGTAGCTGGCTTTGCAGTAATATGCTTCTATCTTGGTGTTAAAAAGTACTGGCTTGATCTGGCCTCCCAATATGAGATAAAGCGCAAAGACATCTATAACTGCATATATGAAACTATTAAGGATATTCTTCTTCACAAAAAATTCCAACTGTGTACCACAAACAAGAGCAGATATTCGGCTCACATTTTGGTTCTCTATGCATTTATAGGATTAGGAATAACCACAGGTATTGCTGCATTTTACGAATGGGTACTTCATTGGAAATCACCCTATCCTCAGACCAATATAGTGAAGATCATAGGAAACATTAGTGGAATTGCTCTTATAGTGGGAATTTTCTTAGTAATCGTAAACAGAAGTAAGAATGCTGCAAAGCAGGGCATTGGAAGCTATTTCGATTGGCTATTAATCTTCATAATAGCCGGTGTTGGAGTGACAGGCTTTCTTGCTCAGCTCCTGCGCTTAGCTGAAATTGAAACACTTGGTTACGCATCCTATGTAGCACACCTCGTATTTGTATTTACCCTATTTACTTATGCACCACATTCAAAAATGGCTCACATGGTTTACAGAGCCACAGCAATGGTGTTCGCAAAAGCGGCATTGCGAGAAGAAGGAGTTAAAAAACAGGAAGCTGCATAAAAAATGGAAAGCCTTTATGGGCGGTTAATCCGCTCATAAAGGCTTTTAAAAATCAATTTCCTCTCTTTTTATTGAACCTAAAAGTGTTATTGCCGGTGATTTATCCCTCAAAAAATTTGCTACTGATTTTAAATCATCCAACCCAACTTTCTCTATATTTTTAAGATATTCATTGCTGTCGAAAGTTTCTCCTGTGTATAATTCCTGATAGGCTAAATTATGCATTATTGCACTTGGTGATTCTAAAGAAAAAAGGATTTGTGATGATGTCTGTCTTTTTGCTCTCTCTAACTCCTCCGCAGTGATAGTATCAGGTAGGGTCCTTAATACATCTTTAATAATAGATAGGATTTCATTGACCTTTTTAGCATCGCAGGCTGTATAAATTTCAAATAATCCTGTGTCAGAGTAAAAGGAAACATAAGAATAGATATTATAGACAAGTCCTCTTTTTTCTCTAATTTCCTGAAAGAGTTTAGAACTTACACTTCCGCCTATTATGCAATTAAGTAAAAGAAGGGGAAACCGATAGGAGCTCTTAAATGGAAAAGTATCAATTCCTAAGGAAAGATGCACCTCACTTAAATTTTTTTCAAAGACATTAATTGAAGACGAAAATTTTGGAGGATTAATACTTAATGTTTGATTGGAGCTTCTAAAAACTAAATTTTTCTCAAGACAACCAATCAGGGACCTTTCGTCGAAATTGCCAGTGCAGCTAATAATTGAGTTTGTGGTTGCATAGTAAGCCTTAAAACACTCAAGAATATCAGGCTTTTCTATCCTGGATACAGTATCCTCTTTCCCCAATATTGGCTGGCCAAGACCATTAAGAAATGCCTGCTCCATAAAAATGTCGTGTATAAGCTCATCAGGAGTGTCCCTAACAGTTCTTATTTCGTCAAGTATAACGGCACGCTCCTTCTCTATCTCTACTTCATTAAAAAGGGGATTTGAGAAAATGTCACCCAAAAGCTCAATTGCTTCAATCATATATTTCGAGAGAACTTTCACATATAAAACTGTGAACTCACGAGATGTAAAGGCATTTAACTCTCCTCCTAAGTTATCAATTTCATAGGAAATAGCACTGGCATCTCTTTTTTGAGTGCCTTGAAAAAAAAGATGCTCTATGAAGTGTGAAAGTCCATTTTTTGACGGAGGCTCATGTCTTGAGCCATGTCTTATCCATATGCCTAATACAAAAGAACTAAGATGGGGCATTTGATACATTAACAATGGGATGCTGGAGAAAAGCTGAACCTTTTTTGTCATCAAGCTATGTTTTTATTCAGTTCCGCCTTTAATTTCCTTTAAGGCTTCCTTTCTGCTCAAACGAAGCCTTCCCTGCTCATCAATTTCAATAACCTTGACTGGAATTTGCTCACCAATCTTTAATACATCAGTGACCTTTTGAATTCTTTTGTCAGCTATCTGAGAAATATGAAGAAGCCCTTCAATTCCAGGAAGTATTTCTACGAATGCTCCAAAGTCAACAATTCTCGAAACTTTTCCCATATAAATTTTACCTAACTCAGCTTCCTGAGTAATACCCTTAATTATTTCAATTGCCTTTTGAGCTGAGGCTTCATTTGATGAAGCGATTCTAACAATTCCATCTTTGTCTTCTATATCAATTTTTACTCCTGTCTGTTCAATAATACCTTTGATGACCTTGCCACCAGTGCCAATAATGTCTCTTATTTTTTCAGGTTTTACTCGGAGAGTATAAATTCTTGGAGCAAAAGGAGAAAGTTCAGATTTTGGCATAGGAATAGTTTCCTTAATTTTTTGAATTATGGCCAATCGTGCATCCTTTGCCTGATCAAGAGCTCTCTTGAAAGTTTCATAGTCTATGCCAGAGATTTTAACATCCATCTGAAAAGCAGTAATTCCTTCCTCAGTGCCAGCAACCTTGAAATCCATATCACCGTAATGATCTTCCATTCCAAGAATGTCGGTAAGAATAACTGTTTTTTCAGATTCCTTAATAAGTCCCATTGCAACGCCTGCTACAGGTGCTTTTATAGGAACGCCTGCGTCCATAAGAGAAAGAGTACCACCGCAGACTGTTGCCATTGATGATGAACCGTTGGATTCAAGAATGTCAGAGACAACTCTTATCGTGTAAGGAAACTCTTCTTTGGACGGTATAACATAGCTTAATGCTCTTTCAGCCAAATATCCATGTCCTATTTCTCTTCTTCCAGGTGCTCTAAGAGGTTTAACCTCGCCAACACTAAAGGGCAGAAAGTTATAGTGAAGCATGAAGGATTTAAACACCTCACCCTCAAGGGAATCAACCTTTTGCTCATCCTCTGATGTGCCAAGAGTTGTAGCAACCAGTGCCTGCGTTTCTCCTCTTGTAAAAAGTGCTGAACCATGAACTCTTGGTAGAATTCCTACCATGCATGTTATAGGCCTTATTTCCTCTGGTTTTCTTCCATCCACACGGATACCCTTTTCAATAATCAGATTCCTCATCCATTGCTTAACTATATCATCAAAAATTTTAACTATATCACCCTTGATTTCTGCCTGCGGATCTAAACCTATTTTTTCACGGAACTCTTTTGTATCTAATTCTCTTAGACAATCATTAAGAAGTTCATCAATAGCCTGCTGTCTTTTCTTTTTTTCTCGAATAAGTAAGGCATTTTCTAATTTATCAGATAAAAGACCCAAGAGAGCTTCTCTAATTTCTTCTCTGTCTTTTGGAAAATCTATTTGCCTTTTGACACAACCTATTTTTTTCTGAAGTTCCTTTTGAATATTAATAATCTCTCTAATGTGATTGTGGGCAAACTTGAGAGCTTCAAGGAGTGTTTCTTCAGAGCATTCAGAAGCTCCACCTTCAACCATAGTTACAGCATCTTCTGTACCCGCAACAACCAGATTCAGTGAACTCTTTTCTACCTCAATATTATCAGGGTTTAGTACAAATTTATCTTCAATTTTTCCAACTCTAACTGCTCCAACAGGGCCATTAAAGGGAATGTCAGAGATAGTAAGTGCTGCTGACATTCCTATGATACTTAATATATCCGCAATATTTTCATCTCCATAAGAGAGAACTGACGCAATTCCCTGTGTTTCAAAGTTATAGCCCTGAGGGAAAAGAGGTCTTATTGGCCTATCAATTAGACGAGATACAAGAATTTCTCTATCTGTTGGTTTGCCTTCCCTCTTAAAAAAACCGCCCGGTATTTTACCGGCAGAGTATGCTTTTTCATGATAATCAATTGTCAGCGGTACAAAATCTAAGGCTTCTTTTGGCGTTTTATCAGAGACAACTGTACATAGTACATAGGTGTCTCCATATTTTACTAAAACTGAGCCATTTGTTTGCTTTGCAAGTATACCTGTCTGTAAAACAAGCTGCTTCCCTTTAATTTCAATCTCTACTTCCACTCTAACCCTCTTAATTTTATTTTCTGATACTTAGTCTTTCAATGAGCCTACTGTATCTTTCCTTGTCAGTTTTTTTAAGATAATTTAAAAGCTTTCTTCTCTGAGCAACTAATTTAATTAATCCTCGTCTTGAATGATGATCTTTTTTATGAGTCTTAAAATGCTCTGTAAGGTAATTAATCCTTTCTGTCATAAGAGCAATCTGAACTTCAGGAGAACCGGTGTCAGAATCGTGAGTTTTAAAACTCTCAATAATTTCTCTTTTTCTCTCTACTGAAATACTCATTTTTTTCACCACCTTTCTTCAAATGATTCTTTCAAAGAATAATAACTTTAAAAATTAACATAAAAATAAAGGTTTAGTAAAGTTTAGTAAAAACATTACAGAGTGTCAAACGAATTATGTCTGATAATAGGAGAACCACACTACAAATATTCTTCCCATGTGGGATTTCTCTTCACAATAACCCTTAAAATAATATTTCCAATTCTTTAACTTTCTCCTCAAAAATTTCTCATTCTCGTATTTCAGTACAACTTCGTCAATTTATGGCAGATATTATATAAAACCAAATTTTCAAAGACTTATATCTTACCTATCCACCCAATTTATTCAATAACTTTTACGCTTTTTGGAGTCAATTTTTCTCTTTCTTAGTTTACTAATATCAAAAATCTCTCTGACAAAGCTTGAATTAAAATATGAATGCATTCTCTTTTGATTTCCATCTATAATCCGTTGAATTCTACGTATAATCTTTTTGTTGTAAAGGACATAACGATTAACAAAAGCTTTAGTCACTGTAAGTTTTTTTTGTAACTGCGAGGCTACAAAGTGGCCGAAGCAGTCTCAAAGTGCTTCAAACAACGAGACCCCTTCGCTTTGCTCGCAATGACAAAAAAAGAAGATCACTATAAGATCACATCGAGGGAGGTGGAAAATATACTAGCTAGAGGGAAATCGAATAATTTAAATATAGCTAAGAGGGTGTGTACTAATTTGTAGATGCTAAATCATTTATTTAAAGCGGTTTTTAAGTTTCTACTGATTGAGTCAGGTTGCATACATTTGCACGGTTAGGCAAAAATAGAAATCAATAGATCTAAGCCTTGCATCACATGAACGTAACTGCGACCATAAAAGACATAGTTGAGTCACTCAAGAGGGATCGCCTTACAGGCCAAGGTATCACATACTACAAATACATCCCACCTGAAAAGCCAATGTACAGCGATATTGAAATTGAAAAGGAACTTAGAGAGGTTCTCAAAAGAAGAGGGATTGAAAGGCTATACAGCCACCAGGCAGAGGCAATCGATCTCATAAGGACTGGCCACAATGTAGTTGTAATGACTCCGACAGCAAGTGGCAAAAGCCTAATCTACAACATCCCCGTGATTGAGTCAATACTTAAGGATCCGGAAACTCGAGCCCTGTACATCTTCCCCCTCAAAGGCCTCGAACAGGATCAGGTGAAAAACCTAAACAGCCTCCTTGGAGAAATCGGTAGACTTCGGGGAATGGATAATGATTGCGTGGCTGAGGTCTATGATGGAGACACAACACCCTATCGGCGACAGAAAATTCGTAAGTCTCCTCCAAATGTGATCTTCACCAATCCTGACATGCTTCACCTTGCTCTAAATCCCTTTCACCAGAAATGGGAGAGATTTTTCAGAAACCTGCGTTTCATCGTCATCGATGAGATCCACACCTATCGGGGAGTCTTTGGCTCCCATGTAAGCCAGGTATTTAGAAGACTTAGAAGGATATGTGCCAACTGGGGAAGCAATCCCCAGTTTATTGCCTGCTCAGCCACAATCGCTAATCCTAAGGAACATGCCGAAACCCTCGTAGGAGTACCTTTTCACCTTGTTGACAAAAACGGCGCACCTCGATCTGGTAAACACGTTCTCTTTATAAATCCCATTGATAGCCCCTATACCGAGACAACCAGAGTATTCCTCAGGTGTATCAATGCTGGATGGAGGACCATACTCTTTACCAAAGCAAGAAAGATCACAGAACTTATCTACCGATGGAGCATTGAACGGGCACCCCATATAGCAGACCGAATAAGTCCCTACCGAGCAGGATTTCTTCCAGCTGAAAGAAGAGAGATAGAGAGAAAGCTTTTTAACGGTGAACTCATTGGAGTGATCTCAACAAGTGCCCTTGAGCTTGGAGTGGACATCGGAGGACTCGATGTATGCATACTGTGTGGATATCCTGGATCCATCTCAAGCACCTGGCAAAGGGCTGGAAGGGTAGGACGAAGATATGACGAAATCAGTCAAGACTCTCTGGTAATACTTATTGCCCTGAAAGATGCTCTTGACCACTACCTTGTCACCCATCCGGAGATCCTCTTTGAAAGACCCCATGAGGCATCCATATGCGATCCCTTTAACAGAAATATTCTTAAAAGCCATCTCCTATGCGCAGCTGATGAAATTTATCTTAGAGTTGATGATCCCATCTATGGCAGGGATAAAGCAGGAGATCTCATAGAAGAGCTGGTTAAAGAGGAGCACTTACGTCCAGGCAGGTTTGGTGACATATGGTTCTCAAGGAAGAGAAATCCCCAGAGGGATATTGAGATAAGGGCAGTTGGAAAACCTTTAAAACTCAAAGATGAAAGGGGCAGACACATAGGTGATCTGGATGGAAGACGAATATTCAGAGATGCCTTTCCTGGTGCGATCTATCTGCACAAAGGTAGGCAGTATCAGGTATCAGAGCTTGATCTTGAAAACTGGCAGGCCTTCTGTCGTGAGGTGGATGTTAACTATTACACTCATGCCCTATCAGAGGAACACACAGAAATTCTCGGTACTCCGCAAAAATATGAGATACCAGGAAGTAGGAACTTTGAACTTTATCAGGGAAAGATGCGAATCACCTACCAGGTAACTGGATATGAAAAAAAGCGCATCTTCGATGGAGTTAAGCTTTCAAGGCATGAAGTAAAGATACCGAAGTATATTTTTGAAACTGAGGGCATCTGGATTGTACTTCACGGTACTATTACTGATAAAATAATCGCTAAAGGTTTTGACCTTGCAGGTAGTCTTCACGCAGCTGAACATGTTGCAATTGCCTGCATACCTCTTTTTGCTCTGTGCGATAAAGGAGACATTGGTGGATACAGCTACTCCCAACATCCCCAGCTTGGTTACTCAGCCATATTTATCTATGATGGATATGAAGGTGGCATGGGCCTTACCCGTAGAGTGCTCGATGTATTTGAGGAGTGGATTAGAGCATCGATAGAGATACTTAAGGGATGCGAGTGTGACATGGGATGCCCCTCCTGTGTTCAGGACTCCCAGTGTGGCTCAGCCAATCACCCTCTCGACAAAAAAGGCGCCCAGTACCTCCTTGAACTCCTGGCAAGAAATTAACTCCCGAAAAAGCACAACCCACTTCACTCCCCCTCATTGCGAGCAATACAACCCGTCATTGCGAGGAGCGTTAGCGACGAAGCAATCTCACGCCACACTCCCTCGAAACCCCCTCAGCCAACTCACACCCTTGCAGAGACAAAATCCATCCGCTAAATTTTCAGAGATTCACTCATTAGTATCATTCGCTTCTACAGCTCGCTCGAACCTCTATAAAACGCCAGATTATTAATGTCTGTAGTTAATCCTTATGCCTTTGTAGCTATACCCGACCTCATCAATTTGTGGCATATTTTATTTAAAAAAAATAAATATTTCAGAGACTTATATTTTCCTTTCCCACCTAAAGGTAGTCTAATGTCTTTTACGCTTCTTAAAGCCAATTTCTCTCTTACTTAGTTTACTGATATCAAAAATCTTTACCTGTAAAACTTGCAATGAAAAGATGAATACTCTCTCAAAAAGATAGATTTACCCATGAGGGAGAGAATAAAGGCAAGAAGGGGATCTCTGAGAACATAGCGTATGCCTATTGTCACTGTGAGTCTCTCGATGAGGCGAAGCAGTCTCTGACACCCCTCACATGTCACTGCGAGGGATTCGATGTCCCGAAGCAGTCTCTATGTAAAACCTACGAAAAGGCAACGACGAGATCCCTTCGCTTCGCTCGCAATGACTCCTCCTCCACCGTCATTCCGAACGAAGTGAGGAATCTCATTTCGTCCAAGTAGCAGGAACGGCGAGATTGCTTCGTCGCTTGCGCTCCTCGCAATGACAGAAAAAGAAAAGCCTCGCAATGACAACTTTTTGTCACTGCGAGGCCACGAAGTGGCCGTGGCAGTCTCTTTCTGTCACTGCGAGGGATTCGATGTCCCGAAGCAGTCTCTATGTAAAACCTACGAAAAGGCAACGACGAGATCCCTTCGCTTCGCTCGCAATGACTCCTCCTCCACCGTCATTCCGAACGAAGTGAGGAATCTCATTTCGTCCAAGTAGCAGGAACGGCGAGATTGCTTCGTCGCTTGCGCTCCTCGCAATGACAGAAAAAGAAAAGCCTCGCAATGACAACTTTTTGTCACTGCGAGGCCACGAAGTGGCCGTGGCAGTCTCTTTCAGTCACTGCGAGGGGCTCAATGCCCCAAAGCAGTCTCTGATTAATGCGAGTGGTTAGGAGATCCCTTCGCTTAGCTCGCAATGACGGAAGAGTGGGGCTCGCAATGACAGAAAGGGAGAGAGGTTCTAATTGCAAGAAGAGAGCGGAAGAGAGATGATCAGATTCGCAAATGAGATAACAAGGCAGGAGGAAAATATAACAGTTAGAGGAAAATAGGATAGTTTAAAAATAGCTTAGAGGGCATTTAGACTAATCTTTAGATGATAAATCATTGATTTACAGTGGTTTTTAAGTTCCTAGTGATGAATTTGGTAAAAATGTAAAATTGAAAAACTGCTACCCTTTTTACTAGGAGCTTATCAGTAAATGAAATTACACGGTTCCTTTTTCTATTGGGAGTCAGAGTAAAATTGTTTTCGATATACGAATTTGAAAAATTTAAAGAACTTTTACTTTATCGTTACAATAAGTTCCTTTTCTGTCATTGCGAAGAGAGAGATTAATCACTTGAAATAGTCTCCACAATATCAAAGACTGTATAGACCAATTCTTGGTTTCGCAGTAAATAAGTTGCAGCCACAATATTAATGACTTCTATCCCTTGAAATTTCTATCAATAATCATTGTTTTGCTATAATAAAAACTTACTTAATTAATTCTTGCCGAGGAGGAAAGATGTTTCGCGATAAATATTGTGGAGAAATTGGAGAAGAACATATCGGAAAAACTCTTCAGTTGAGCGGATGGGTATTTAGAAGGAGAGATCATGGCGGGCTTATTTTTATTGATTTGCGCGATAGAACAGGTATATTTCAGGTAGTCTTTAGTCCTGACATATCTGAACCAACCCACAAACTTGCTCATAATTTAAGAAGTGAGTATGTTATTTCTGTAAAAGGAAAGGTTAAAAGAAGACCTGAAGGAACAGAAAACCCTGAAATACCAACCGGTAATGTTGAGCTTTGGGCAGAAGAGCTCTCCATATTAAGCCCATCAAAAACTCTTCCTTTTCAAATAGACGAAGCTGAACAAATTGGCGAACTCCTTAGGTTAAAACATAGATATCTCGATTTAAGAAGACCAGAAATGCAGAAAAATTTTCTTCTACGCCATAAAGTAGCAATGTCTATTAGAAAATTTCTTGATGCTGAAGGATTTATTGAAATAGAAACACCAATACTAACAAAATCAACGCCAGAGGGTGCTCGAGATTTTCTTGTTCCAAGCAGGCTTAATCCTGGCACTTTTTATGCCTTGCCTCAATCTCCTCAACTCTTTAAACAAATTCTCATGATATCTGGATTTGACAAATATTTTCAGATTGTGCGCTGTTTTAGAGACGAGGACTTGAGAGCAGACAGGCAGCCAGAGTTTACTCAGGTTGACATGGAAATGTCTTTCGTAGGAATTGAAGACATAATCGGTGTGGTTGAAAAAATGATTCATAGGGTATTCAAAGAAGTTTTAGATATGGAAATTAATACCCCCTTTAAAAGGCTCTCCTATGATGAGGCAATAAATAAATACGGCACAGACAAGCCTGATTTAAGATTTGGGCTGGAGATTAAAGATGTTAGTGAACTTGTGAAACACTCTCAATTTAAAGTATTTCTTGACACTCTTCAAGGAGGTGGAGTTGTAAAAGCCATTGCTGGGAAGAGTTTTGCATCAATGACGAGAGGAGAAATTGACAAGCTTACAGAAAAAGCTCAATCCTTTGGTGCCAAAGGGCTTGCATGGATTAGAGTGAAAGAGGATTTCGAATCTCCGATTGTAAAATTTTTCCCAAGGGAGCTACTCAAAGAGATTGCTACTGCAGTTGAAGCTGAAAATGGAGATATGATTCTGTTTGTTGCTGATACATTATCTGTGGCCAATCAAGTATTAGGAAGACTTAGGCTTGAAATTGCTGATATGGCAAAAATTGAAAGAAAGGGCTTTTCTTTTGCATGGATTTTAGATTTTCCACTTTTTGAATGGGATGAGGATGAGAAAAGATTTGTTAGCATGCATCATCCCTTCACAAGCCCTCAAGAGGAATATCTGGAGGCTCTCCTTCAAATAGAGGCTGAAGCTTTTAAAAATCCCGATAGCCCACTCAAATACATGAAAGCAAAGGCCTATGATATTGTTTTAAATGGATATGAGATTGGTGGAGGAAGCATAAGAATTCATAGGGCAGACATTCAGGAGCAAATATTTAGAATACTTGGCTTAGCACCACAGGAGGTTCAAAAGAGATTCGGCTTTTTTGTTGAAGCTTTAAAATACGGTGCTCCACCTCATGGAGGTATAGCTCTTGGATTTGACAGACTTGTGATGCTTATTACAGGAGCAAGTTCGCTAAGAGATGTAATAGCATTTCCTAAGACACAGAAAGCTTTTTGTCCAATGAGTGAAGCACCTTCAGAGGTAGATGAAAAGCAATTAAAAGAATTGAATATAAAGCTTGATATATAGAGTATTTAAATATTTAGCTTTGAAAGTTTATAATTTATAGAGCAATGATAAAGATACATATCGATAAAGCAAAAGCAGGAATGAAGGTTGTAAAAGATATAGTCAACGATGCAGGGATGGTAATAGTTCCTGCAGGGCGAGAGTTAACTGACTCTCTAATCAATAAGCTTTCAATGATTGACATTGAGTATATTTATGTAGAAGGAGAAAAGGAGTTACCTCCCAAGGAAGAAGTTTTTAAAGAAATAGAAAATAGATTTAAAAGGATAGAAGATTCAAATACACTTTCAATAAAAATGGCGCTGATAAAACATTTAGAGGAAATGTATAAATGAACTCTCAAGATGTTATTGCAAGAATTGAGAAAATAGAAAGTCTTCCTACTATTCCACCTGTTTTAAAAAAGATTTTAGTTTTGCTTGAAGACCCAGGAGTTTCTCTCCAGAAAATAACAGATTTTGTATCTTCTGATCCAACGCTTACAGCAAGAATACTTAAAATGGTAAACTCTCCTGTTTACGGCTTTCCAGGAAGAATTTCCTCTGTAAGCCATGCAATGGTGATTCTTGGATTAAATGCGGTTAAGGGGCTTCTTTTAGGAGTTTCGGTTTTTGAAATTATGCAGAAAAATATGATAGGACTTTGGGAGCATTCACTTTCTGCAGCAATTTTTGCAAGAATAATAGCCACGAAAAAAGAACTTTCCTCACCTGAGGAAATATCAATTGGTGCTCTTTTGCATGATATAGGAAAGGTAATTCTTGTTATGGCCTTCAGAGATGAATATCTTAATTTGATTGAAAAGGCAAAAACAAATGAAAAATTCTTATTTGAAATTGAAAGAGACCACTTTGGCATTACTCACGCAGAGATTGGAGGAATTGTGGCAAAAAAATGGAATTTTCCGTTAAAGCTTGTGGAACCAATAATGTATCACCACAGACCCCAACTTAGCGATAAATTTCAATTAGAATCTGCAATTGTTCATGTTTCAAATATTCTCTCTTTATCAAGAGGAATAGGATATTCAGGAGAAATATATGTGCCACCAATTCATCCCTCTGCTTGGAGCTTATTAAATCTATCAGAGGGAGATTATTTCCAAGTCTTTAGAGAGGCTGAAGATCCCCTTAATAGCTCAGGAGACCTTTTCGCTATTGATGAATAAAAATTTGATAATAATAACAACTGACCCAAATATTAAGAAACAACTTAAAAAAATTCTTTTAGTTACAGACTACAATGTCTATTATTTTTCTGATGTGAGACAGGCTCTTGAGACAATTTATAATGAAATTCCAGATCTTGTTCTAATAGAAGCTATAACTAATCCATTTATTGAAATAGGAATTATTAATAGTCTAAAAGCTGATCCAATATTTGTATCGATGAATGTAATAGCAATCGTTGACTGCCAATTTCAAACTGATGACTGGAAAAATTTTCTCGTAGATGATTATATACGGATTAATGATTTAGAAGCTGATTTGCTGATGCGAATAAATTTAACCTTTGAGAGAATAGAGAGAGTTATAGCAACAAGTCCTCTTACGAAACTTCCTGGAAACCTTGTTATACAAAGGGAAATTCAAAGAAGACTTGACAGGGGAGACATATTTGCCCTTGCCTATGCCGACCTTGATAATTTCAAGCCCTTTAACGACAAGTATGGATTTTCACGAGGAGATGATGTAATAAAAATGCTCGGTCGCCTTATTTTAAATCTTGTTCGTTCTGACCAGCCAATAGGAAGCTTTGTAGGTCATATTGGTGGAGATGATTTTGTCTATATAATGTCTCCCGATAAGATAGAAGCAACAACTCAAAAGATAATAACCACCTTTGAAAAATTGGTTCAAAATTTCTATGACGAGGCCGATATAAGAAAAGGCTATATAGAATCGGTTAGTCGAGATGGAAAAAAGCAAATATTTCCCTTAATGTCTGTTTCAGTTGGAATTACTTCTAATCAATTTAGATACTTCTCGCATTTTAGCGAGATGGCAGAAACTGCATCAAATATTAAATCTTATGCAAAAAAGCAAAAAGACAGAAGATATGCAATTGACCGCAGAAAAAGTTAAATTACTCAAGTAATAAAAGTAATTCATTTGTTTTTTCTTCAAGTTTTTTCAATTGCTCCTTAGTAATTTCAAATTCTTTTTTAATTTCTTGAAGTTCATCGCTTATATAAAAACAGGCCAGAATGGCTGCCCTCAAAGGCGGTATGTTTGGATTTTGCTCATAAACTTTTCTTAATTTTTCATCCACATAGGCAGCCAACTGCTGAATATATTCAGGAGATTTTTCACCTTTTATAGAGTATTTCTGCCCAAGGATGTAAACCTCAGTTCTATGCATTTCCGTCTAATTCAAGTTCTTTTAGAAGCTCCTCAATTTGTCTCTTTATTGCTTCTTTCTCAGAGAGAAGATTTTCAATTTCCTGATTTTTTGATTTCAATACTTCTTCGAGGGTATTTACTTTTTTTTGTAATTCTTCCTTTTCTTGCTTAAGAATTCTAATTCTCTCAAGGGCTGATAAGATTTTTTCTTCAATCATAACTTTCCTCCTCTGATTTTTATTATTTCTGAAATATGTTCAGCAGTAAGATTTCTGTTACCTCTCAAATATTCAAAATATGAGGAAAGGACTTTCTGAACATAGTTCCTTGTCTCTGCAAAGGGTATATCCTCCATAAATTCATCTATCTCTTTGTAACTATAATTTTTCAACCACGAACTAACTGCCTTTTCTCCTGCATTATAAGCGGCAATGGCAAAAACTATGTTTCCAAACTCCTCAATAAGATTTTTTAAATAGGCACTTCCAACAAGAATATTTTTTTCCTGTTCAAAAATTTCACTATCTTTTCTGAAATATACTCCAATTCTGCTACCCTCTCTCCTTGCTGTGTCTGGCATTAACTGCATAAGTCCTAATGCTCCAGCAGGAGACTGAGCAAGTCTATCAAATCTTGATTCTTCCCTCATAATGGCAAATATAAGGTAGGCATCTAAATTAAATCTCTTTGATGCTTTCAAAACACTATCCTCATAGACTCTTGGATAAAGGAGTTCCTGATAGCTAAAGCGATTTGGAAATTTAGATATTAATCTAACCGATGTAGGATAATCCCCAAGCTCATACAACAGTCTGCTATAAATGGGTATATTCTCCATATCCCTGTTATCCTTAAGGATTGTCTTTATCTCTCTTAAAGCTTCCTCTCTAAAGCCTGCCTTAATAAGAATCTCAAGTCTTCTGTTTAATGTTATATTTTCTCGGATTTTAGAAGTCTCAGGAACTAAATTTGTCTTGCCTTTCATATAAAGAAGATAAGAGTAAACATCTCCCTGTCTGAATTGGAACGTATATTTTTTTGTAGGGACAACTCCTTTTTTTTCATTTATCCTATCAAGCCAATAAAAGTATTTTGGTTTTCCATAGCTATCATAAAGTTCTTGTAATATTCTCCTTCCTTCTTCATATTGACCTGAGGTGTAATAATTCCATGCCATATTCCACATAGCTTCTTCTTTAGCTTCAGGATATTTTGATACAACCATTTTAAGTATCCTTATTCCCTCATCATTTAAACCAGCTCTTCTCTTTATGTTTGCATAATTAATAAATACATCGGCCATTCTAATATCTGAAGATTTTAAATATTCGGGGAGTTCTCTTTCAAAGGTTTCAAAATCTTTAGCTCTAAGAAGAGACCTTGCTCTCCAGTAGAAATCTCGAGAACGTTTAAAAATCTCAGCGGATTCCACATATTTTTTCTGCATAAAAAGACAATATCCGAGTGCTGAAAGAAACTCGGTATTTTGCGATCCCTTTATCCTCTGAAGGGCTTCTCTTAAATATCTCTCGGCTTTTTTGAATAGATAGGCATTGTTGAGAATTCTACCTTTTTTTAAAAGATCATCAGCGGAAATATCATTCGCAGATAGCTCCTCTTCAGCTTTATCAGCAAAAGATGAGGGAGTGAGAAATATTTCTTTAAAAAGTCTTTTTGCTTTTTCTAACTCCCTTTTCTCCTTAAGATAGGTTGCGTATTCGAATTTTATAGCGACTTCTTCTGGATAATCACTAACGAAAGAATCATAAATACTACCTAAACTATTTAATTTGAGCGTCTTTGCTATTTCAAGCTCTAACTTTCTGCCTTCTTTAATAACGGTTGAACGAGGATAGTTTTTCTTTAACTCTTCTATATCTCTTAATGCTTCTTCATACTTTTGAAGGTTATTATAGGCATAAGCTCGCCAAAGAAGTATATAATCACCAATTTCTTTAAATTCAGCTAAGGACTTAGTTAAAAACTCCTCTGCTCTTACAAAGTCTCCTTTTGCGAGTGATTTTTTTCCCTCTACAAGGGTGAAATAATAAGAGCCTTGAGAGAATGTTGCTGACGGTAAAAATATTAGCAAAATTGAAAGAAGCCCTAAAAGATATCTCATCTTTTTTTAAGCCTCTCTTGATAAGCCTTAAAGTTATCAGAAACTTCTTCTAAGCTGTCTCCCCCGAACTTTTCAATAAAAGCCTCTGCAAGATGCCAAGCAAGAACCGCCTCTCCAATTACACTTGCAGCTGGAACTGCGCAAATGTCAGACCGCTCATAGGCTGCGGATACAGTTTCTTTAGTGAAAACATCCACTGACTTAAGGGGGCGTCTTAGGGTGGGTATTGGCTTCATGGTAGCCTTTACTATTATAGGCATTCCATTTGACACACCACCCTCAATTCCACCCATGTGATTAGTCTTTCTTGAAAAACCCTCATTATAAATTATCTCATCCATTACTTCGGAGCCGAATTTATTTCCGAGCTCAACTCCATCGCCAATCTCAACTGCCTTTATAGCCTGAATTCCCATAAATCCTTGTGCTATTCTTCCATCAAGCTTTCTGTCCCAATGAACATAACTACCCAAACCAACAGGAACAAAAACTGCAAAGCAGACAAAATTACCACCTACGCTATCACCTGTGTTTACGGCTTTATCAATTGCATCTATAAAATCTCCATCCAATTCAGGAAAGGGACATCTTACCTTTGAGTTTTCAGCATTCTCTGCCAAAGCTAAAAGTTCACTCTCACTTAAAAAGGCTGTTTCAACGGATACAGATGCAGAACCAATCGAAGTTACAAAACTGCCGATTTTTATATTAAAAATACTAAGAAATCTTTTTGCAATTGCTCCAATAGCCACTCTTATAGCTGTTTCTCTTGCAGAGGACCTTTCAAGCACATTTCTTATGTCGTAGTGAAGATACTTCATAATTCCTGCTAAGTCAGCATGTCCTGGTCTTGGTCTTGTCACAGGTGGAATACTACCTTCAAAGGATGGATGAGGATTCATACCACTTTCCCAATTATGCCAGTCTTGATTTTTTATCAAAAGACCAATAGGAGAGCCTATGGTTTTACCCCATCGAATTCCTGAGATAATCTCCACTTCATCAGATTCTATTTTCATCCTTCCGCCTCTTCCGTATCCTCCCTGCCTTCTCTTGAGTTCTTTATCAATATCTTCTTTCAAAATAGGCACTCCTGCTGGAAGACCTTCGATTATGCCAATAAGTCCTTTTCCATGAGATTCTCCTGCTGTAAGGAATCTAAGCATAGGCATATTTTAAAAAATATCAACTCTTTTTTTCATCTCTAAAATAGACAATTCTTTTGCCTCCTAAGTGCATAGGGATTGTATCACCTTGCCAAACACCCTTCTTAAAATATCTTTCGTCTATTCCCACATAAACCACATTACCTAAAAAAGCATAACATTCTCCAGCATCTATGGTTTGATGGAGTTTGCATTCTATATAGCTAGCACAACCCTTGATTAAAGGAGCCTTGATTTTAGTTGATGGGATAATCTCGAGATTGGCTCTCTTAAACTTATCCACTTCTCTTCCAGATTTGCTTCCGCATAGCCATATAGCCTTTTCCATGTCTTTTGTTGGAATATTTATAGCAAATTCGGCAGTTTCAAGAATTAACTCTGCTGTATAATGTTCCTTAGCAACACATACTATTATCATGGGAGGTTCTTCACTTACAGGTGTTGCCCAAGCACAGGCCATTACATTTGGAACTCCTTCTTTACTTATCGAGGTAAGAAGAAAAACCACCTTTGGATGAAGAAGCCTGTAAAAATTCTCATCAATCTTTTTCATTTTTTGCCTCCTTTTTTTTCTTCTATTTTACCTATATTTTTCAATATTATTAATCATCAGTCCCAAAATCCTTGAAGATTTATGCCCCCATTACTGCTATGACTTATTTACAAAACATGACCAAATACTCCAGAGGGGTTTTTCCGCTATTATTGCTTTGAGGCATGTTTACATAATGAATATTTTAAAATTAACAGTCATATCAGACTAACTATTGAGAAACACCATTTGACAACAATCTATAAGATATTGGTGTTCAATTAATTGTAACAAAAATTTAACAATATTTTAATGCACCTGTAACCATTATTTTTTAAAATTAATCATGATGCCATTGACATTACAATCAGAAACTTTAGTTAAGTGTCCGGTTTGTAATTCTGATGCCATTTATAAATACGGCAGAACAAAGATTGGAAAGCAGAGATTTAGGTGTCTCATATGTGGAAGACAGTTCAGTTATGGTACAAAAAGAAGGGAATTACAGGAGAAACCAATTTGTCCAGAATGTGGTAAATCAATGCATATCTATAAAATAGAGGGTGAAGCAATAAGGTTTAGGTGTGCGGGTTATCCCGTGTGTAAGACATTCATAAAAATCCAAATAAAAAAGGAGGATTAACTATGGGTTATTACATGCACAATGTCCCAGGAAGGTTGAGAATTAAAAGTCCTGTCATCAAAAACAACAAGAATGTAGCAGACGAACTTAAAAAGACTCTAAGCATGGTTTATGGTGTAGCAACGATTGATATTAACCTCATAACAGGTAGTCTTATTGTAAATTATAATCCTAAGGTTGTAAAGTACACGGATATCGTAAACATCTTGCAGAGAAAGGGTTACTTTGATGCATCAAAGGCTATAGGCTATGATGAATATGTACACAGGGCTGCATCAAAGGCGGGTAGTTTAATAGGTAAATCTCTCTTCAGTACCTTTGCAAAAACTGCATTGGAAAAAACACCTTTGTCCTTTCTTGCTATTCTGATATAGAGAATGCTCCGTCTCGCTCTTCCTCTCCTTTTCCATCAGATAGCAAGAGATAGATCTATTGTGTGTCTCATTAGTAAAAGCATAAAGTCTTTAATTTCAGCTAATCTATTAGGATATCTCCACGCTATCTTATTGCCTTATAACAATACTTAGCATGATCACCGATATTTAATACAAGCTTTAAACGGCTTTTAAAAGCCGTTTTTTCTCCTTTTGTCATAAACCCAACTTAATCACTATAAGCTTAAAAACCTTTGTAAATCAAAAGGAGCGTGATTCCTTGCTATGCTCGGAATGACAGCGAAGGTATTCATTGCGAATTTTTTCTGTCATTGCGAGGATTTTCCTCTCCGTCATTGCGAGCGTCAGCGAATGGATCTCGTCTTTCTCCTCTCTGTCATTGCGAGGAGCGCAAGCGACGAAGCAATCTCGTCGTTGCCTTTTCGTAGGTTTTACTTATACCCAACTTCATCAAAAATAACCCCGAAATTTTAAGAAAAACCTTATATTTCAATAAGTTAGCTATTTCTAATCTT
>CAKZQH010000055.1 GCA_937139565.1 uncultured Nitrospiraceae bacterium
AATGACAACAAAAGAAAATCCTCGCAATGAC
This sequence comes from uncultured Nitrospiraceae bacterium, assembly GCA_937139565.1. Taxonomy (GTDB): domain Bacteria; phylum Nitrospirota; class Thermodesulfovibrionia; order Thermodesulfovibrionales; family Thermodesulfovibrionaceae; genus Thermodesulfovibrio. The sequence continues at coordinate 32 of CAKZQH010000055.1, forward strand.
ACATTCTTTGTCACTGCGAGGCCACGAAGTGGCCGTGGCAGTCTCTTTCAGTCACTGCGAGGGGCTCGATGCCCCAAAGGGGTCTCTGAGTAAAACCTGCGGTCAGGAGATTACTTCAGAGCTTTCGCTCCTTTCAATGATCGCTTGGATAAATTAGGAAAACCTAAGCTCTCTTATTTTTTTTGCTGGATTTTCTGATAAAACAATAGAGGTACCAACTAAGATTGCATCAATGCCATGCTCTGATATTTTTTCAACCTGTTCCCTATTTGAAATTCCGCTCTCACTTACTAGGACCTTTCCATTAGGAATAAGTTCCTTCAATCTAAAGGTTGTGTTAATGTTAATCTCTAAGGTTTTCAAATTTCGATTATTTATTCCAATAATATCAGCATTTACTAAAAAAGCCTTTTCTAAGTCTTCCTCATCGTGAACCTCAAATAAAACATCCATTCCAGCTGATTTTGCAAGGTTGTAAAGGTTTATACATTCCTCAGAGGTCAAAATAGAGGCAATTAATAGTATAGCATCTGCACCTAAAAGGTACGATTCATAGATTTGATAGTCCTCCACAATAAAATCCTTCCTTAAAATAGGTATGTCTTCATGCCTTCTTTTGATTTTCTCTAAAAACTCAGGATGACCTTGAAAAAAATCCCTCTCTGTAATCACAGAGATAGCGTCTGCACCTGCGGCTACATATATGTCAGACATTCTCTCTACATCGTACTCCATAAGTAACCCTTTAGAGGGAGAAGCCTTTTTTATCTCTGCGATTACTTTTATGTCTTCGTTGGGCAATCTCTTTATTTTTCGATAAAACAGACGATCCCTCTCTCTATCGAGAGACATAGCCTTTTCTTTAATCTGATTAAGAGGCATGGTCTTCTTTTGTTCAGCCACTCTCCTTTTTACTGATTCTACAATTCTCTCTAAAATACTCATTATCGCCTTCCTTTTATTTGATATACAAAAACAAGAATCTCTGCCACAGCTTTATAAAGCTCAATAGGTATTTCCTCGTAAATATCAAGCTTTGAAAGAACCTCTACAAGTGCATCATCCTCTTTTAAAGGAACGCCGTGTTCACGGGCTACTTGGATTATCTTTTCAGCAATCCAACCCCGACCCTTTGCAACAACCTTTGGAGCTGCATCCTTTTTTTGTTCATATCTTAATGCTACTGCTTTTTTACTTTCTTCTGTCATACAGAAAGATTAATAATTCCCTCTTTTATGTTCCACTGTCTGAGAAGCTCCTCAGATTTTGAAACATAGTTTATACCGCTTAAAAAAAGCCCTGCCTTTTGAAATCTATCCTTTAATTCTTCTTCATTCTCACTTATTAAATCAAGAATATTAGATTGTCCTGAAAAGCTTACGAACAAATTTTTGTTAATCATCGTGACAACAAAAGAAAGTGGTTCATCCTTAAAATTCAGATTTATAAATACAGTGTGGTATTCCTTATCACTTCTTTTAAAAGTTTTGTATGCTAAATTGCCTCCCTCTAATTCTTTCCAATGAAAGGGTAAGAAGGTAAAAAAAGAATCATAGGTCTTTGAAAGTATCTGATATCCCTCTATCTGTCTTAAAATCTGATGAACCTTTTCGCTTATTCCTTCTAATCCCTTTTCATTTGCCTGTCTTGCTATGTTATGCAAAATTACCTTTAAATCTTCCCGTAAATTTTCAATTTTTACAAAAGTTTCAATTGTCTGCTTTATTTTTGCTTCAAAGGATATACCTGTATTTAATAGGGTTTGTTTCAACTTTTCAGGATTTAAATCTTCATGATTATCAATAATCAAATTTTTAAGCTGAACAATATTATCCTTTGAAAAATTTTTTACCTCCAAAAGATTTATCAGCTCCTGAATATTTTTTGATGTGGAGGGATTAGAAGAGAAAATATCTATGAGCTTTTTCATTAGGGCTGTTTTTTCGGCCTCAGATAGACTTTCTAAGGGAAGGCTAAGCAGGTTCTTTATTAACTCTGCTTGAGGTGCCTTTAACTCCCTTTCTCCAGGTGCTTTTTGAGTGAAGATAGATTCTATTAGTTTTAGAATCTTTTCTGAAACATTCCTTTCAATTTCCATAAGAGGCCTATTAAGCTTTTCAACCTCAGAAGATGATAGAATTCTTAAAGGAATGGTTCCATCTTCAAGGGGTTTTTCAACTTTTACCAATATGGTATCTCCTCTTGCCAAAGGCATTTCTCTTTGGGGCTGGGCATTTATGATTCGATTATTTATTTTCACCTGAACATTTCCTGTTGGGAAAATGTCCATTATCTCAGCTGTAAGAATTTCACCTACTACAAGCTTTATGGGTTCAGTTTGCTTGCCCTTAAATATGTGAATAATGCCTGAGGAATCAATAGAATGAATCATCTTATTATATCAACTCCCATATAGGGCCTTAGGACTTCTGGAACAATAACTGAACCATCCTTTTGTTGGTAATTTTCAAGAATTGCAACCACTGTTCTTCCAATAGCTAATCCTGAACCATTAAGGGTATGCACATATTCGGTACCCTTTTTTCCTCTCCTACGAAATCTTATATTTGCTCTTCTAGCCTGAAAATCTTCAAAATTTGAACAGGAAGAAATCTCTCTATATTTTTCCTGACCGGGCAACCAGACTTCTATGTCATAGGTTTTTGCAGACGAAAAACCTAAATCTCCTGTGCAAAGAGATACCACTCTATAAGGAAGCTTAAGCATCTGTAAAATCTCCTCTGCATCTCTGGTCAGGCTTTCAAGTTCCTCATAGGAATCTTCGGGTTTAACAAATTTTACAAGCTCAACCTTGTTAAACTGATGCTGCCTAATTAGGCCTCTTACATCCTTTCCATGAGAACCTGCTTCCCTTCTAAAGCATGGAGTATAGGAAGCATAATAAATAGGAAGTTCATCTTCGGAAAGAATCTCCTCTCTATGAAGGTTTGTTACCGGAACCTCAGCTGTGGGAATTAGATAAAAATCCGAATCGGTTATCCTAAAAAGGTCCTCCTCAAATTTTGGTAGTTGTCCTGTTCCTGTCATAGAGACTCTATTAACTAAAATCGGCGGAAGCACTTCTTTGTAACCCTTTGATGTATGCCAATCGAGCATAAAATTGATAAGAGCTCTTTCAAGTTTGGCTCCTAAACCTTTCATTACAGCAAAACGACTTCCTGCAATTTTTCCTGCCCTTTCAAAATCAATTATTCCAAGTATCTCACCTATATCCCAGTGATTAAGAGGCATAAAGTCAAATTGAGGAGGATCTCCCCATCTTCTAACCTCAACATTATCGGTTTCGTCTTTCCCATAGGGTACGCTTTGATGAGGAATATTCGGAATAAAAAGAAGAAAGTCCGCAACTCTCTCTTCCACCTCCCTTAGTTTGTCCTCAAGGGATGAAAGTTGCTGACCAAGTTCACGCATCTCGGCGATTAATTCATCAATATTACTAATTTGGGCCTTTGTTTTTTTTAGATGGGCAATCTCTTCAGAAACTTTATTTCTAATGGCTCTTTTATTTTCGATCTCTCGGAGAAGAGAGAGCCGCTGTTCTTCAATAGAGAGAAATTCGCCAAAGGATATTTGGTATCCTCTTTTCTCCAAGGCTTCCTTTACCTTTTCAGGATTTGCTCTTATAAACTTTATATCCAGCATCTCTTCTCCTATATATCAAGATTTCTTACTTCAAGAGCATGTTTAACGATAAATTCCTTACGGGGCTCCACATCATCTCCCATAAGAATGGTAAAGATCTCATTGGCAGCCTGAGCATCCTCCACAGATACCTGAAGGAGGGTTCTTCTTTCCGGATCCATTGTTGTTTCCCATAGCTGATCTGGATTCATCTCTCCAAGACCCTTGTATCTCTGTATGGATAACCCCTTTTTAACTACCTCCATAATTTTTGTGTATATATCCCATATTGACTTGCTCTTAAAGATTTCATTCTTTATTTTTATCGCATACTCATGATCTCCTGGTTTTTCATAAGAAAACTCCTCTGATTTAGATATCCCTCTAAAAATCTCATTAATTCTCTCGAAAATACCCTTTAACAATTGATAATCTCTGTGAAAGGCTGAACTTAATGGAGAAAGCGAGACTGATGAAATCAACAATTTTTCCATATAAGATGGGGATAAGCCTCTTTTTTCTATGGATTCCATTATTCTTCCATAATCAAAAATCTGCTTGATTAACTCTTTTTTTACTTCTTCACTAACCTCAATGAAAACTTCCTCTTCAGTCATATCCAAAAGAAATTTGTAAAACTCTTCCTCTGTCTGTATATATCTTTCCCATTTTCCTCTCTTTATTCTGTAAAGAGGTGGTTGGGCAATGTATAGATATCCTCTCTCAATCAAAGGAAGCATCTGACGATAGAAAAAAGTAAGAAGAAGGGTTCTTATGTGAGCTCCATCTACATCTGCATCGGTCATTAAGATCACTTTATGATATCTTATCTGTTCAGGTTCAAAAGTTTCTTTACCAATCCCTCCACCAATGGCTGTAATTAGAGTCTTAATCTCCTCTGAGGTAAGCATCTTATCTATTCTTGCCTTCTCCACATTTAAAATTTTTCCCCTAAGCGGTAAAACAGCTTGATAACGCCTGTCTCTTGCCTGCTTTGCAGAACCACCGGCACTGTCTCCCTCCACAATAAAAAGCTCTGCTTGAGAGGGATCCTTTTCTGTGCAGTCTGCAAGCTTTCCAGGCAGGGTGGTGTCTTCAAGAATTCCTTTCCTTCTTGTAAGCTCTTTTGCTTTTTTTGCTGCTTCACGAGCACGGGCTGCTTCCTTTGATTTTTCAACTATTCTTTTTGCATAGTTAGGATTTTCCTCAAGCCATCTACTTAGTCCTTCATTAAGAATGGTTTCAACAATGCCTTTAACCTCACTATTTCCAAGCTTCATCTTTGTCTGACCTTCAAACTGAGGTTCAGGAATCTTAACACTTATAACAGCTACTATACCTTCTCTTACATCTTCACCTGAAAGGGACTCTTTGCCTTCTTTTATAAGTCCCTTTTGGATCGCATAGCTATTTATTGTTCTTGTAAGAGAAGATTTAAACCCAACAAGATGGGTTCCTCCCTCTCGAGTGTTAATATTATTTACAAAAGTGAGAACTTCCTCAGAATAACTTTCGTTATACTGAATTGCTATTTCTACAATGACTCCATCTTTTTGTCCTGTTACATATATGGGTTTTGGATTTATTACCCTTTTTCCCCTATTTAAATCTTCCACAAAAGAAATTATGCCACCCTCTGCTATAAACTCCTCTCTGAATCCATCTCTTTCATCAGTAAGCACTATTGTTAGGCCTTTATTTAAATAGGAAAGTTCCTTAAATCTATGTAGAAGAATATCACGAGAAAATTCTGTTGTTTCAAAAATCTCCGGGTCAGGCTTAAAAGTTATTTTTGTGCCAGTTTTGTCTGTCTGTCCTATTTCTTCAACAGGGCTGATAGGAACTCCGCGCGAGTATCTCTGTCTTACTATCTTTCCATTTCTTCGAACCTCCACTTCAAGGAATTCAGAAAGGGCATTGACCACGCTTACTCCTACTCCGTGTAATCCTCCAGATACTTTGTAAGCCTTTGACTCAAACTTTCCACCGGCATGAAGCTCTGTTAGGACTATTTCAAGGGCAGTTCTGCCCTCAGGATCTTCAGGGTGTATTCCTATTGGAATCCCTCTTCCATTATCAATTACTGTGCAGCTTCCGTCTGTGTTAAGCCTAACTTCTATATGCGTACAAAAACCTGCCAATGCCTCATCAACGCTGTTATCAAGAACCTCGTAAACAAGATGATGCAATCCCTCCACTGAGGTGGAACCAATATACATGGCAGGACGCTTTCTAACGCCCTCAAGACCCTTTAAAATTTTTATATCCTCAGCTTTATATGACTGTTCTTTATTCACCATCCCTCCTTTTTATTTTTTCGGAGCTATATCTAAAAAGACTTTGATTTATTAACTCCCTTCCTACAGCCTAAGTGGCATAACAACACTTTCATAAACAAAGGACTTGGGATTAGTATCATCGGTGATATAGACCGCTTTTTCAGGCTCGCTCATTGTGATCTTAGCCTTATCTGATGAAACTCTCTCAAGAGCATCGATTAAGTATTTTGCATTAAACCCAACCACAAAGGCTTCGCTTTGATAATCTACGGCCAATTCATCCACAGCTTCTCCTAATTCAGGATCAGAAGAAGTTAAAACAACAAGATCATCTTTCCACTCTGTCCTCACTGCATTTTGCCTTTCTCTGCTTAAAACAGAAACCCTCTTTAAAGAGGCTATTAAAAAATTTTTATCAACTATTGCAACTTTATCGTTATTCTTCGGTATAACAACCTCGTAATCAGGATAATTACCTTCAATCATTCGAGTAAGAAAGGTTATCCCATCCATTTCGAACATTACATGGGTTTTGCCAATAGAAATAGAGACTTTATCAATATCTGTTAAAAATTTTCTTAGCTCATTTAGCGATTTTTTCGAAAGAATAACTTTTCTATCCTCTCTTAAGTCAAGGCCTTCAATAACTGATCTAAAAAGAGCAAGTCTATGCCCATCTGTTCCAACAACAGTAAATTCATTAGGTGCTTTTAGATGAAAAAGAAGACCATTTAAAAAATATCTTGCATCAGCATCTCCAGAGGCATATATGGTCTTATCCAGTGCGGTAAGAATTAAATCCCGTGAAAAATTAATCTTGCTTGTATCACCAATCTGAGGCCACACTGGAAACTCTGAGGCATCCAAAACCGCAAGTCTGAAGTTAGATCTTCCACTTTGAATTCTAAGCCATTTTTCCTGTAAAGTAAGTTCTATTTCATCTTCAAGCTCCTTAATTATCTCGTAAAATTTTCTTGCAGGAATGCAAGCCTGCCCAGCCTGTAATACTTCTACATTTATAGGCTGTTTTACTGCAGTCTCAAGATCAGTTGCTAAAATATATCCGCCCTCATCTGCGATATTCATTAAAAAATGATTCAATACGGGCATAATGTTTTTTTTCTCAACAATATTTTGAATTTTTGAAATTTTTTCCTGTATCTCCGCTTTTTTAATCATTAAATGCATGCACTCCTCCTTAAAAATTATTTATTTTCCTGTATCTTTTTTATTAACCCATCTATTAATTTAGCGAGATTATCATCCTTTTCCTGATCCTTTTCAATTTGCCTGCAAGCATATATAACTGTGGCATGGTCCTTTCCTCCAAAGGCACTTCCTATTTCTGTTAGAGAGAGTCCAGTTAATTTTTTTGTTATATACATGGCTATTTTTCTTGCATTTGAAATTTCCTTTGTCCTTTTCTTGGATTTAATATCTTGAAGCCTTATTCCCATTGCCTCACAAACAGCCTTTTGAATTAATTCAATTGTGATAGGTTTATTTTCATCGGGCAGTAAGTCTTTTAATACATGCTTGGCCACATCAATATTAATTGGTGCTTTTGTAAGCGTAGTATAAGCACAAAGCTTAATTAAAGAGCCCTCTAATTCCCTTACATTTGACTTTATTCGCGAAGCTATGAAATAGGCCACATCCTCAGGTAATTTAATTCCCTCATTCTCTGCCTTTTTGTAAAGAATCGCAAGTCTTGTTTCTATCTCCGGAGGCTGAATATCCGCAATAAGCCCCATCCCAAATCTTGATCGCAATCTATCGGTTATATCTGATATCTCCATAGGAGGTCTATCGCTTGATATTACAATCTGCTTCTGTTTACTGTATAGCTCGTTAAAGGTGTGGAAAAATTCCTCCTGTGTCGAGTCTTTGCCTGCAATAAATTGGATATCATCAACAATAAAAACATCAATTGTTCTGTATTTTTGCCTGAACTCAGGCATCTTCTCATGCCTTATAGCTGATACAAACTCTCCTGTAAACTGCTCTGAAGAAATATAACACACATTTAAATTCGGAATTCTGTCCAATATAAAATTTCCAATGGCACTAATTAAATGGGTCTTTCCTAAACCTACTCCACCGTATATGAAAAGAGGATTATACGCAAAGCCAGGATTCTCAGCCACTCTCAAAGCAGCAGCATGGGCAAATTGATTGGATGGACCAACAACAAAGCTGTCAAAAGTATATTTTGAATTTAAATTACCCTTTCTATGAACCGGCTTTTTTTCCTCGGCATCTAAAGCTTGTTGTTCTTTGCCGCTTATAATATAGCTAACTTCATAATTATTTCCCGTTAATTCATTTAATATTTCCTTTATAATAGTTGGGAAATTATCCTCAATCCAGTCTTTAAAGAATCTATTTGGAACTTCTATAACTACCTGTGTGCCCTGTATCCTAATAAATTTGATAGGAGAAAACCATAACTCAAAAGTAGCTCCCCCAACTTTTTGAGCTATAATTTCTAATGTTTTATGCCAAATTTTGTCTAATCTTTCCATTTTTCAACAACTTTTTAACATTTGTTAAAAACTTCACTGTCAAAAGGGTGTGAAATAAAAAAATCTTCAAATTTCAATAAGATACGCATAATCATAATTTTTTTAACCATCTCATTATATCCTATAATTCACAAATGGAGCAATTAATTGTGAAAAATTTGTCAATTATAAAAAATTTTACACATATTAAAATTTTGCTCTATAAAAATTGTTAATTTTGTAAAAAATATACACATATTTTTCACATTAACAACTTCTTTAATAACAAGAAAAAATTTTAAAAACTAACAAAACAGCTATCAACAAACACTACTTCTAAAAAAAACTAAAAAAAAGAATTAAACTTCTTTAGATAAGCCTCAATAAAAACATCAATATCTCCATCTAAAACCTGATCAACATTATAAACTTCTAAATCTGTCCTATGGTCCTTTATAAGCCTATAAGGATGCAAAACATAAGACCTTATTTGATTACCCCAAGCAATATTTTTTTTATCTCCTGTTAAAGATCTCATTTTTTCTTCTTTTTCTTTCTCATATAAATCATATAGCTTTGACCTTAAAATACGCATAGCAAGTTCTTTATTTCTATGCTGCGATCTTTCTGTTTGGCAACTAACTATTATTCCAGTAGGAATATGAACAATCCTTACTGCCGAAGAAACCTTATTTACATGTTGCCCTCCAGCTCCAGAGGCTCTAAAAGTATCAATCCTTAAATCATCTTCTTTTATCTCAATTTGAACATTATCCTCTACCTCAGGGCATACATGAACAGCAGCAAATGAAGTATGCCTTCTTTTATTAGCATCAAAAGGTGAAATTCTCACTAGTCTATGAACTCCACTTTCTCCTTTTAAGTATCCATACGCATAGAGTCCCTCTACTGTAAAAGTAACATCTTTTATTCCTGCTTCTTCTCCTGACTGAAGGTCAATTATTTGAACCTTAAATCCCTTTTTTTCAGCCCACCTTAAATACATTCTCATTAACATAGAAGCCCAATCTTGGCTCTCCGTTCCTCCTGCGCCTGGATGAATTGAAACTATAGCATTATTTTTATCATGTTCAGCACTAAGAAGAACCCTAAGTTCAATATTTGAAATCTGAGACTTAATATTTTCTATATCTTTTTCTAAATCTTTTAATAGAAGATAACCTTCTTCTTCTGATTCAGCTATCTCGAGAGCTTCTTCCAAATACGAAAAGCGGGTCGTTACTTCTTCAATAGGATTAATCAGGTCTAAAAGTCTATTCTTTTCCTTTTGAATCTCCTTTATTCTCTCTAAGTCTTGCCATGTTTCTTCTTTCTGAAGTTCTCTGTCTAAAAATTCTAATCTACTCTTAATATTATCGATTTCAAAGACAACCTCTGAGAGAAAATATTCTTTCTTTTAAATCCTTTAATGAAATTTTTAAATCCTCAGATGTAACCATTTTTTACCTCCAATGCTTATATTACCAAATAAAAAAATAAGCGAAACAACAATACAGGTATATGCAAAAATATCTCCGTATTTTGTATAAAAACTTAATTTATCATTTAGTTGAATACGCTCTATTAAATATGTTCTATCAAAAAGTTTGGTTTTACTCATAATTCTTCCTCTACTGTCAATAAAACCCGAAATACCGGAATTCGCAGCTCTCACTAAGGGTTTTCTATTTTCTATAGCGCGAAATACTGATATAGAAAAATGCTGATAAGGACCAGAAGTATTTCCAAACCAACCATCATTTGTAATATTTACAATAAAATTGCCACCCTTTTGATAAAACTTTCTTACCTGTCCAGGAAATATGCTTTCGTAACATATTAAAGTAGCAAATTTTCCAAAGGGAGTAATTGCTACATTATAACCTTCTCCTGGCTGATAGTCTCCTATACCTACAGTAACCTTATTAATAAAGAAAAGAACTTTTCTTAATGGTACATATTCTCCAAAGGGAACTAAATGTATTTTATCATAAAAATAGGCCTTAACTCCATTTGGATCAAGTAAAACAGCGCTATTTGTAAATTTATTTTCCTCTTTTTCAAGTATACTACCAAATAATAGATAGATATTTTCCTCCTTAACAAAATTTACCAGTTCAGACGTAAAATGTCTGTTTTTTTCAAAAATAAATGGAATAGCAGTTTCAGGCCATACAATTAGAGTAGGATTATAGGATTTTGCTTTTCTTGTAAGGTCCTTGTAGATATTAATAATTTGCTCTATTTTCTGAAAATCCCATTTTTCATTTTGAGGGATGCTTCCTTGAATTACCGCAACCTGTAAATTATCACCCACTTCTAACTCAGTCAATCTTTTAGCTCCATAAAAAAGACAAAATATAAATATTAATATTATTAAAACTGAGCTTATAACGATTGTTGAATAGGGTAAAAGAGGTTGAACAGACTTTCTTTTTTTAAATATCCACAAATCAAATATAAAGCAGTTAAATAAAACTACAAGAAAAGAAACACCATACACACCTGTAATATCAGCAATTTGGGATATTAGTAAGAATTTATATTGGCTGTAACCGATTAAAGCCCATGGAAAACCTGTAAAAAGATATGTTCTTATAACTTCTATGGTTACCCATAAAAAGGGAGCATAAAAGGAAGATGGAAAATTATTTCTAAGAAGATTTTTATAAATTAAAGAGAATAAACCCAAATAAAGGGAAAGATAAAGTGCTAACATAATAACAACCGTATAACTGAATAATAAAGGAACAGAACCAAAATAATAAAGAGAGTGATAGATCCAGTAAACATTTCCCAAAAAATAAAAAAATCCAAAAATTAAACCACCCATAATAGCAGTTTTATAATCTTTTGAATTATAGAGAAATGAAAAAAATGGCAAAAAAGCTATCCAAGAAAGAAAAAATAAATCAAAGGGAGGAAAGCTTAAAATTAGAAAAAAGGCAGATAGAAAACATAAAAAATATTTCTTTATAATATTGTGAGAGTATTTCTTTAAATCGTATATAAATTCTGGTAAAAGCATCAGATATTTATGTTATCATAATTTCTAATGTTATGGTTACTCTTTGTATAATTCCTGCAAGATATGGTTCTACAAGATTCCCAGGAAAACCTCTTGTTATCCTTCATGATAAGCCTCTAATACAACATGTATATGAAAAGGCAAAGGCCTCTTATTTGTTAGAGGAGGTTTTTGTTGCTACTGATGATTATCGAATAAAGGAGGTGGTGCAGAATTTTGGTGGTAAGGTAATTATGACCTCACCGAAACATCCTTCAGGTACAGATAGAATCGCAGAAGCAGTTGATATATTAAAAAGAGAAGGTTATAATCTTTTTGAAGATTCCATTGTAATAAATCTTCAGGGAGATGAACCTCTAATTAAAGTGGAAATGATTGATCAGCTTGTAGGATTAATGAAAGATGGTGGAGATTTTATTGGAACACTTGCAAAAGAAATTGAAGATGAAAGTCTCTTTAAAAACCCGAATATTGTAAAGGTTGTATTTGATAAAGACAGAAATGCTCTTTATTTTTCTCGTTCTCCTATTCCTTTTGATAGGGATAAATTTATAAAAGGTTCATCTAATAAAAAATTTATGTATAAACATATAGGTATTTATGCTTATCCAGTAAAAATTTTAAAAAAATTCGTAAGCCTTCCTCAGTCTGAGCTTGAACTGATAGAGTCTTTAGAGCAGCTGAGAGCTCTTGAAAATGGAATAAAAATTAAGGTTAGTATTAGTAAATATGATTCCTTTGGAATAGATACACCCGAAGATCTGGAGGTAGTTAAAAAATGCCTAAATACATATTTATAACTGGTGGAGTTGTTTCTGCCCTTGGTAAGGGAATTGCAGCAGCAGCAATAGGTGCACTTCTTGAAGCAAAGGGCTTTAGAGTAACTATTCAAAAGCTTGATCCTTATATAAATGTTGATCCTGGTACCTTAAGTCCATTTGAGCATGGTGAAGTATATGTGACAGACGACGGTTGCGAAACAGATTTAGATCTTGGTCATTATGAGAGGTTTACCCATCTTACTACTTCTCATGTTAACAATTATACCTCTGGAAAAATTTACTATAACGTTATCTCAAAGGAAAGAAAAGGGGACTACTTGGGACATACTGTTCAGGTTGTTCCTCATGTTACCGATGAAATAAAGGAGTCAATTAAATCAGCTGCTGGTGATAATAAATACGATATTGTTATTGTTGAAGTTGGTGGAACAGTTGGAGATATCGAAGGACTTCCTTTTCTTGAAGGAATCAGACAGTTTAGATATGATGTAGGTAGAGAAAATGTATTATATATTCATCTAACATTAGTTCCCTATATAAAGAGTGCCGGAGAGCTTAAAACAAAACCAACCCAACACAGTGTAAATAGCTTAAGAGCTATAGGAATTCAGCCTGATATTTTACTGTGTAGGGCTGATAGACCAATCCCTTCGCAATTAAAGAAAAAAATAGCCCTTCACTGTAATCTTGATTTTGACTCAGTTATATCAGCTCATGATGTGGATACAGTGTATGAGGTTCCTCTTAATTTTAAAAACGAAGGTCTTGATTTACTAATAGAAAAAAAGCTATCACTTCCTCACAGAGAGGAAGACTTATCTTCGTGGATAGATGTAGTTGATAGGATAAAAAATCCAAAAAATGAAGTTAATATTGCTGTAGTAGGAAAATACGTTGGACTTAAGGATTCCTATAAGAGTCTTACTGAGGCTTTAATACATGGGGGGATTGCAAATAGCACAAAGATAAACATCCTATGGATAGACTCAGAAGATATTGAAAAATACGGAGCTAAGATTCATCTTGCCGATGCCCATGGAATTCTTATTCCAGGAGGCTTTGGAAGTAGGGGTATTGAAGGAAAGATTGAAGCAATCAGATATGCAAGAGAGAATAAGATTCCCTTTTTTGGAATATGTCTTGGTATGCAATGTGCTGTAATTGAGATAAGTAGAAATCTTGCAAAGCTAAAAGCCCATTCAACAGAATTTGACCCTGATACCCCTCATCCTGTTATCTATCTTATGGAAAAATGGTATAATCCAAGAACCGGTCAATATGAGATTCGCACATCCGAATCTCAGAAAGGCGGTACAATGAGACTTGGTGCATATCCATGTATAATAAAAGAAGAAACAAAGGCATTCGAAGCATATAAGTTTAGAGAGATTTCAGAAAGGCATAGACATAGATATGAGTTTAATAACAAATATATTCCTGTTCTTGAGGAAAAAGGTGTAGTGTTTAGTGGTACTTCTCCTGATGGTCAGCTTGTAGAGATAGTTGAACTTAGAGATCATCCCTGGTTTTTAGGATGTCAGTTTCATCCTGAATTTAAATCAAAGCCCTTTAAACCACATCCTCTTTTTAGAGATTTTATAAAAGCATCCCTTAAAGGAAAGCGTCTTCTCTTTAGTTCTTTTGACTAAAGAAGTTTTAGATAATAGAGTAGATGAAGGTTAATAAAAAAGGCGGGGAATTAGCCCCGCCTTTTTTGCTTTTAATCTACAATTTGTTTTTGTCCGTATTTATCGAATACAGCCTTTTCTTTTACTGTAATTGCTATTTTGTATAGCACTGTAATTACCAATGCTCCTACAGACCACACGCCAGCAGCTACCAGAAATTCATTAAGAGCAATCCATGCCTCAGTGACTCTGTCAAAGGGATTTGGAATAAATCCGCTTACAACAAAGGCAAATCCCTTATCCATCCATATGGAGAAAAATATACACACAGCACCTATTAGTTTTGTCACATTCCATTTTCTAAGAGGTGGAAAAATGAAAATTAGCAATCCTGTGAAGGCAAGCAGAGTTGATATAGCCATCCATGAGACCATTCCAGAGTGTCCTTCAAGTCCAACATATAGATACTTAAGGGAATTCATATGATCTGGTATCTGGCTATAAAAAGCAGTGAAAAATTCAAGACCGATGAAGAAAAGATGGATTATCAATGCATAGGTAGCAATCTCGGCAAGTTTATTGATGGCTTGCTGGCCAGGATCAAACTTAGAGATTTTTTTAATTATCATACTTAAGATAATAAGAAGGCTTGGTCCTGCTGCAAAGGCTGTTGCAAGAAAGTGAGCTGCCTGTAGTGCTGTCATCCAGTGAGGCCTACCAGGCAAACCAGCATAGAGAAAGGCTGTAACTGTATGGATTGAGGGTGCCCAAAGTATAGCCCAATAGATGAAAGGTTTAATCCATTTGGGTGGAGGAGCACTCTTTTTCTCTGCATGAAGAATTGTCCATCCACACAGTAAATTAAGAGAAAGATAGGTTATTAGAACAACCATGTCCCAAAAGATTATCGAGTGGGGCGTAGGATGAAGTATAACATTCCAAACACGAGAGGGTTGACCCATGATTACAAAAACAGAAAGCATGGCAATAAGAACGCAGCCAACAGCAAGAAACTCTCCAATTACAGCAATTCTTCCGAAAGTCTTGTAATTATGAAAGTAGTAAGGAAGAACTACAAGCACTGCAGAAGCAGCAACACCAACAAAAAATGTTAACTGACCCACATGAAATCCCCAGGATACATCTCGACTTAATCCAGTGGTTACTGCAGCTCCTACATGATGTTCTCTCATCCAGCAAATGAATCCAATAAGGATCATTGTTATTAAAAAGGATACCCAGATCCAGTATCTTGGTCTACCTTTTAACGCTAAATCAAGCATTTTTTACCTCCCCTTAAATTATGTAGAAAACCATAGGTTGAGTACCCAATTCCACTTTTCTACGAATAACAATATTTTCCGACAGCACCTTTCTTATCTCTGAATTCATATCAAAGAGATCTCCAAAGATTATTTTACCCTCTGAAGCCTCAACGCAGTATGGAAGAAGACCCTTATCAATTCTTTGATTGCAGAAGGTGCACTTTTCAACAACTCCAAGGGTTCTTGTTGGATATTCAGGATTTAGTTCTTTTATGTAGTCTCGTGGTGGAAGGAAATTATAGTTTCTTGCTCCGTAAGGACATCCAGCCATGCAGAACTTACATCCTATGCAACGGTGCATATCCTGCATGGTAATTCCATCCTCTCTTTTAAAGGTTGCCTTTACTGGACATACCCTTGTGCAGGGTGCATTATCACAGTGATTGCAAAGAAGGAGAAATTTTCTCTCCTTTATATCCTTTGATATATAATGTTCAGCTGTGCCAGGAAAGGAATGTTCATAATCATCGGTCCATATCCATTTTACTTCGTGAAGAGGATTTGCAATTTCAGGCACATTGTGGTTTTTATGGCATGCCCTTATTACTTTTTCAAAATCTTCCTGGGTTTTAAATTTTCTTGTATCAATTGCCATTGCCCATCTTTTACCCTTAAGTGCATTTATGTCTTTGAGCACATTTTTCCCTGGCTTTTTTTCTAATGCATTGATAGAGATTGCTCCCCCTAATCCTATCAATGATGCAAATGCTGAAATCTTAAGAAAATCTCGTCTGCTAATCATTTTAACCCTCCCACTTTAGGCTCAATATGACAATCCCAGCAATAGGGCTTAACATTCACATAATTGTGGCATTCATCGCAGAATTTTTCTTTGTTGGAGTGACATTTCATGCAGGTATTTTGAAGGCTTACATTATACTGTTTTCCATCGGAAGCTATATAAACTCTTTTCCCTTCTCTTGTCGCATAGTCCTTCCAGCTGTAAAGAAGCTTAATGTGAGTCTCTCTCATATACTGCTTTGACTCTATACACTGCTTTTTTTCCATCTTTTGAATCTCAGGGGTATCAATCTTAGGTTCAGGTTTTACATAGTCTTTCCCGACACTCATTGTAAAGGGTAGAGTCACTATTACTACAAAAACTGCTAAACCAAGAATTATTTTCCAACCGTCGTACATTTTACTCCTCCTCCTTTCCTGGCAGTGGCTCCATCCTTAAATTCATTGTTCTTTCCTTTTCACCCTTCATAATCATTGCATTTGCCACAAGCTCTGTCACTCCAGAAACTCTAACTCCAGGTACCCAGTAATCCATAAGGGGTGGTAATGTAGCTCTGTCAATGGCACAAATATTTGCCAATGTATTTACTCCAAATTTTTCATGTACATATCTTACTGCGTTGGCTCTTGGGAATCCACCTCTCATTCTAAGCTCCATGATTTCTCCTGCATTTAGTCCAGAGCCACCACCACAGCAGAATGTTTGCTCTCTTATTGTTTCATCTGGCATTTCATAGAAGTGGTTACATACATTTTTTATAATATATCTTGGTTCTTCGAAAAGCCCCATTCCTCTTGAAGGATTGCAAGAGTCATGGAAGGTTACAATTAGATTATCATTGCGGGATTTATCGAATTTAAGTACGCCATGCCTAATGAGGTCTGCGGTGAATTCACTTATATGTACGATTTTATTTGATTTGGCATTTTCGAATTTTGTTCCTGTTATAGGAGATACTGGCTCTTCAAGAAAATCAACTGGTCCATACCAGGTGTTGTGATATTGATGCCAAACTCTCCACATGTGTCCGCATTCACCGCCTATTATCCACTTTACCTTCAGTCTCTTTGCTTCTTCATAAATTTTCGTGTGAAGCCTCTTTGCCATTTCCATAGAGGTAAAAAATCCGAAGTTTCCACCTTCAGAGGCAAAGGTGCTCCAAGTGTAGTCAAGGCCTATTTCGTGAAAGAGCATCATATATCCCATGGCATTATATATTCCTGGATCTGCAAAAAGATCTCCAGATGGAGTAACAAAGAGTATTTCTGCGCCTTTTTTGTTTATTGGAGGATCAATTTTAATTCCTGTAATATCTTCTATATCATTGCACATGAATTCAAGGGTGGATTTCATAGTATGAGGTTCAATTCCAAGATGGTTACCAGTTCTATAGCAGTTCGCAACAGGTCCTGATATCCAGTCTGTGTTTAAGCCTAAGAGATTTAGCAGCTCTCTTGCAATGATTGTGATTTCTGCTGTATCAATTCCATAAGGACAGAAAAGAGAGCAGCGTCTGCATTCTGTGCACTGATAGAAATAATACCATAGCTCTTTAAGGACATTAATATCAAGATCTCTTGCTCCACCGTTTCTTCCGAATAATTTTCCTCCGGTAGTAAAATACTTTCTGTACACAGATCTTAGAAGTTCAGCTCTGAGAACAGGCATATTTTTTGGATCTCCAGTACCAATAAAGAAATGGCACTTGTCTGCACAGGCTCCGCATCTAACGCAGATATCCATGAACACATGGAAGGTTCTAAATCTTTCAATCCTTTGCTTAATTCCCTCGATTACTATTTTTTTCCAGTCATCTGGAAGTCTCCAGTCCTCGTCAGTTACATGAAAATCTCTTGCATTTGGGAAATTAACATACTCGAGATTTTTACCCTTTGCTCCATAGCAGTAGAAGCCTGGCTTAAACTCTACTGGAAGTGTGTCCATCCACCAACGGGATGGCATTTTCTTTAAATTAACTTTTGAAATTAATTCTTCTGGTCTTGGAAGTCCCATGGTCTCACTCCTTTTCTACTGGTATTCCAGCTTTTTTCATTTTATCTCTAAATTCATCTTCATATTCTTCGTAGTGACGATGTTTAACAGGATAATCCCAGGGATTAACATGTCTTTCCATTCTGTTATTATTTGCCAAATTCCTGGTAGGACTTAAAAACACTCCACCCATGTGCATAAGCTTACTGAAAGGAAAGTATGCGAAGAGAACACTAACAAGAAACAGATGAATATAAAAGAGGCTACCAATTCCCTCAGGAACTGTTGGTTTAAGGTAGGCAAGTCCTAAGGTAAGCTCTTTTATAGCTGTAACGTCAACTTTTGCAAAATACCTCATTAAAACTCCGGTGGCTATTATTCCAATGATTAGGAAGAGAGGGAAATAATCAGATGGAAGAGAAATATATTTTACCTGAGGATTGAAAATTCGCCTTCCGAGAAGATAGAGTAAAGCCGCTCCGATTATTATATCGGTCATATAAATCATTGGAAGGCCTATCTGCCAGAAAGAATCAATTGAGTCAATTACTGATATACACCAAGGAGTTTGAAGCATAAAGAATCTGAGATGTCTGATTAGGATAATCAAAAAAGAGTAATGAAAGGCTAAAGCTCCTATCCATAACCATTTGTTTGAACCAACAAAAAGTTTTCCATTCATTATTTCTGCTTTTGTGTTTCTGAAAAGAGACCTAAAGAAGAAGATTTCAAAAAACATTCTGAGGGCTACTCCAAATCCAGTTGAAGGATTGTCTATTTTACTATACTTAATCCATGGAAGGGAGAACTGCTGTCCTGCTGTTGTAGGTATCCTGAATGGCACAGGAGATTTGCCCCACTTAATAACTCTACGAATAAACCCTATTACAAAGACAACTACAGCGGCATAGGGAATAACAATAGCAAATAAACTGTTCAAGCCTAAAATATCTGTTCCGATATAGGCAAAAAGGATTAAACCTAATACTATTATAAAAGCTAATCCTATACCCATCTCACCCTACCTCACTTTAAATTTTTTATTTGGTTTCTATTGTTTTGTCACTAATTTCCGAGACAATATTCCATTTTTTTAGAATCCACCATGTACGATCAGTCAGCTCTTTTGCCTTTAAGTCGTATATTCTCTCCCGGTATTTCATAAATATATCGAATGCTATGAGAGATAAAGTGTCTAATCTTGTAAGAAAGTCTAATAATTGACTGGATTCCATCTCTTTCTCTAGTGCATCCTGAAAGGCCTTTTTAATGAGAAATACAAATCCTACTGCTTGAGATGGAGTAAACTCCTGAACAGCTCTAATTCGTATTATTTCTTCTAAAGGAG
>CAKZQH010000056.1 GCA_937139565.1 uncultured Nitrospiraceae bacterium
TCGCCTACCTCCTTTCAGTCATTGCGAGCCCCTTTTCCTGTCATTGCGAGCGTAAGCGAAGCAATCTCGTCGTTTAGACGTCTGTAGAGACTGCCACGGGCCATCGAGGCCCTCGCAGTGACGACAATGACTTCTTCAGAGACTGCCACGGCCACTTCGTGGCCTCGCAGTGACAAAAGAAGGATGTCATTGCGAGCTCCTCTCTTCCGTCATTGCGAGGAGCATAAGCGACGAAGCAATCTCATTCCCGAAGGCTTTACTTAGAGACTGCTTCGCCTCATCGAGAGGCTCACAGTGACAAAATGCATACGCTAATTCTCAGAGATCCCCTTCCTGCCTTTATTCTCTCCCTCTTAGCTCTCTCTATCTTTTACCAATCTCATTAGAACCTTGTCTTTTGTTAACCGTTATGCCTTCATGGCAGCAAGATTATTCTCAGAATACACTGGTAGATTGCCTTCTGCTGCGGATCTACTATTTTTGTCAATTATGAGAGTAAAATATCTTTCCGAACAGATTTTTTTGAGTAATACAGAGAGTTTTAAAATTTATTAAATTGTGATATTATTTAAAAAATAATAAAAAAAGGAGGTAAAAAGCTATGGTAAGAGCAGTGGTAGTGGTGGCTTTAATTTTAGCCTTTTTTAGTGTGGATGCCTATGCTTATGACAAGGAGATGGCAAAAAGATTCGATGGTATGTTTTCTCAGTTCACTCCTGAAATGGTTGCAAAAAGACCCTGTGAGGTGGATGGTAAGGGGCTTTTTGAAATGATTAAGAAAAAAGAGCCATTTGTACTCCTTGACATCAGAACCCCTCAAGAGATGGAAATTGTGGGAATAACCTATAAGAATACAATCCGAATTCCTATGCACGAACTCTTTAAAGAGGAAAACTTAAATAAACTTCCAAAGGATAAAAAGATTGTTGTTGTATGCCACACAGGAACCCGTGCAGTGGCTGCAGCTATGGCATTGATGGCTACAGGATTTCAGAACACCATTTACTTTAAGGGTGGTATTTCTTCCTTAGCAACAGAGGCTGGAAGAAACGTGGTGGGAACTCTCTGGTAATTTATAATTTATTGAAAGATTAAAACTCAGGGGAGTATTTACTCCCCTGAAACTTTATATGAAACCAAACAGACTCATAAATGAGAAAAGTCCTTACCTTAGACAACATGCCTACAATCCCGTAGATTGGTATCCTTGGGGTGATGAGGCTTTTGAGAGGGCAAGAAGGGAAGATAAACCGATTTTTCTTTCAATTGGATATTCAAGCTGTCACTGGTGCCATGTTATGGAAAAGGAGTCCTTTGATGATGAGGAAGTGGCAGAGATTCTTAATAAATATTTCATTTCCATAAAGGTTGACAGAGAAGAAAGACCCGATATTGATAACATTTACATGAAAGCCTGCCATATTTTTACGGGTAGAGGTGGATGGCCGCTCTCTGTTTTTATGAATCACAGGGGTGAAACATTTTTTGCCGATACATATATCCCTAAGGAGGATGCATACGGAAAGATAGGCTTTAAAAGGCTTCTTATGCGAATAGTTGAGCTATGGAAGACAGAAAGAGAAAAAATTGAAGGAGCATCACAAGAAGTTAGGAGGGTTCTTGAAAGAATTTATGCTAAGTATGCTGTTGAGAAATTAGATGAAAAGATAATAGATAGAGCTTACGAAGAGATTAAAGGACACTATGATAAAGATTATGGCGGTTTTGGTAATGCTCCAAAGTTTCCTTTACCTTTAAATATAATTTTTCTTTTTCACTACTATGATAACACCAAAAAGGAAGATGCGCTTAAGATGGCACTTTACACATTAAGAAAAATGCGAATGGGAGGAATATATGACCAGATAGGCTATGGTTATCACAGATACTCTACTGATAGATACTGGTTAGTGCCTCATTTTGAAAAGATGCTCTATGATAATGCTCTGCTACTTAATGCCTATGTGGAAGCCTATATAAGGACAAAAGATCAATTTTACAAAGATGTTGCACTGGAGATTTGGGAGTATTTAAAAAGAGAGATGTTTTCTGAAGAGGGAGGTTTCTACTCAGCCCAGGATGCAGACAGTGAGGAAGGAGAGGGTGAGTTTTATCTATGGAGTTACGATGAACTGAAGAGTCTTCTGAGTAAAGATGAAATGGAGTTTTGTGAGGTGGTATTCTCTATTCGGAAAGAGGGTAACTTTAGGGATGAAGTAACAGCCACCCAGAAAGGTAAGAACATTCTTTATATGTCCGATGAATCACACATACTTTTAGAGAAATTAAACCTTGTAGAGGATGACTTTAAGTCAAAGTTAAGAGTTTTAAGGGAAAAACTTCACAATGTAAGAAAAAAGAGAAAATCTCCGATGCGGGATGAAAAGATCCTTACAGACTGGAACTCTCTTGCAATAGTTGCCCTTGCAAGAGGAGGAAAGATTTTGCAATCACAGGAACTTCTTGACTCTGCGAAGAAAACCTCTGATTTTATAATCGCAAGAATGATAAAAGATGGAAAACTTATGCATAGATACTTCCACGGAGATATTGATATTGAAGCACTCCTTGAGGATTATGCCTACTTCATATGGGCTCTCATTGAGCTTTACTTTACTACCTTTGAGAGTAGATATTTAAAAATTGCTAAGGAGTTTACAGACAAGGTAATTAAAAATTTCTGGGATGCTGAAAGAGGTGGTTTTTTCCAGAGTTCAACAAATACTAAGGATTTAATAGTTAAGCCAAAGGAGATATACGATGGCGTTATGCCCTCTGGAAATTCAGTAATGGCTTATCTCTTAGTGATTCTTGGCAGAATTTTTGGAAACAGAGATTATGAGAAGAAAGCCTTTGAAATCCTTGAATATTTTTCCTCACAGATATACTCCCAACCATCTGCACATCTTTTCTCAGTAATCACGCTTGATTTGTTGCTAAATGGAACGGTTGAGATTTTCGGAGTAGGAAATGATAGAGAGGAGTTAATAAACATTATGAGAGATATCGGAGACAGATACGGATATTTAAAAAAGCTCATTTTAGGTATTAAAGATAATGAGATAGAGACTTTGGCATTGCATATTACATCTATGAAAGCAAGGAATAACAAAGCTACCTTTTATATTTGTGAGAATTTCCAATGTCTTCCGCCAAAGGATATGGAAGATTTGAATAATTTCCTTTATAGAAGATTTTTCTTATGAAATTTAATTAGTTACAAGATTTATATTTGACTTAAAAGGTCTTCTATTTGTTAATTTAAACAGATGAGTAAAGATAATGTTCTATATGATTTTTCTCCTTTTACTGATTTCGATATTTATCTTTTTAAAGAGGGTAATCACTTTAAACTATATGAAAAGCTTGGTGCACACCTCGTAAAGCATAGGGGAGAGGAAGGAGTCTATTTCAGTGTTTGGGCTCCAAATGCTGAGGCTGTTTTTGTAATCGGAGATTTTAATAGTTGGAGAAGGGATACGCATCCTCTTAAAAGTAGATGGGATGGCTCTGGTATTTGGGAAGGTTTTATTCCAGGTGTAAAACAGGGTGATCGTTATAAATACTACATTATTTCAAGATACGGATATCATTTAGAAAAAGGTGATCCCTATGCTTTTATGTGGGAGTCACCGCCAAAGACTGCTTCTATTGTTTGGAATCTTGAATATCAATGGAATGATCAAAATTGGATGAAAGAAAGAATTAAGCGAAATTCTTTAAAATCGCCTATTTCAATTTATGAGGTTCATATTGGTTCTTGGAGAAGAGTTCCTGAGGAAAATGGAAGATTTCTCACATACAGAGAAATTGCACCATTGCTTATTCAATATGTTAAAGAGATGGGATTTACCCATGTAGAGTTTTTACCTGTAATGGAACATCCTTTTTATGGGTCTTGGGGCTATCAGGTAACGGGTTATTTTGCGCCTACAAGTAGATATGGCACTCCACAGGATTTTATGTACTTGGTGGATCAACTTCATCAGAACGGAATTGGTGTTATTCTGGATTGGGTTCCTTCCCATTTTCCCGATGATGGACACGGTCTAAGCTTTTTTGACGGAACCTATCTTTTTGAGCATCAAGATCCTAAAAAGGGCTATCACCCTCATTGGCATAGTTATATATTCAACTATGGACGAAATGAGGTAAGAAACTTTCTGATAAGTTCAGCCATATTCTGGCTTGAAAAATATCATATTGACGGATTAAGGGTTGATGCAGTTGCTTCAATGCTATATCTGGATTATGGAAGAGGAGATGGTGAATGGATTCCAAATCAATACGGAGGCAAGGAAAATATTGATGCCATAATCTTTCTCAGAAGGCTGAATGAGACAGTTTATCGTGAGTTTCCAGATACGCAAACCATAGCAGAGGAGTCTACAGCCTGGCCCATGGTATCAAGACCCACCTATGTGGGAGGTTTAGGATTTGGAATGAAGTGGAATATGGGATGGATGCATGATACACTTAGGTATTTTTCTCGAGACCCTATTTATAGAAAGTTCCATCACAACGATATAACTTTCAGTATCTGGTATGCTTTTTCGGAAAACTTCGTTCTTCCACTTTCGCACGACGAGGTAGTGCACGGAAAGGGTTCTCTTATAGAGAAAATGCCAGGAGATTTATGGCAGAAATTTGCCAATCTCAGACTTCTTTTTGGATATATGTGGGCTCATCCCGGTAAAAAGATTCTCTTCATGGGAGGGGAGTTTGGTCAGTGGAGAGAGTGGAATCACGATATGAGCCTTGACTGGCATCTTTTACAATATCCATTACCTGAGGGATTAAGGCTATGGGTGAGGGATTTAAATTTACTTTACACAAAAGAAACCGCACTTCATGAACTAGATTTCAATCCTGAGGGTTTTGAGTGGATTGACTGTACTGATGTTGAACAGTCCGTGATTAGCTTTTTAAGAAAAGATAAGCATGGACAATGCATTCTTGTTATTTGTAATATGACTCCTGTACCAAGAATTGGATATAGAGTAGGAGTTTCCTTAGAAGGCTACTGGAAAGAGTTATTAAACAGTGATGCCATGGTCTACGGAGGAAGCGGTATGGGAAATTTCGGAGGTGTTTTTGCAGAGAAAGTTTCTTGGCATGGAAGACCCTATAGTGTCTCTCTAACACTACCGCCACTTGGAATTCTATTTCTAAAACCAGAGGTTTTATGATCTTTAAATGCATAAAAAAAGATGGCTTAGCAAGAAGAGGAGTTATTTACACTGAAAGGGGAGAAATCCAAACTCCCTGTTTTATGCCAGTAGGTACTAATGGAACAGTAAAAGCAATGACAACTGATGAAATCAGAGAGATGGGCTATGACATAATTTTATCGAATACATACCATCTTTATTTAAGACCCGGTCATGAAATTATAAGGAAATTAGGTGGATTGCACACATTTATGAATTGGAACGGTCCAATTCTTACTGATAGCGGCGGTTTTCAGATTTATAGTCTATCTTCATTAAGAAAAATAAATAGAGAAGGGGTAGAGTTTCGTTCCCACATTGATGGCTCATCTCATTTTATAACTCCAGAAAAATCGATGGAAATTCAAATTGCATTAGGCTCAGATATTGTGATGGCTTTTGATGAATGTGTTCCTTATCCATCAACCCTGGAGTATGTTAATGAATCTTTAAAACTTACTACAGAGTGGGCGAAAAGATGCAAGGAATATTTCGAAAAATATAAAAAACAACAATATCTTTTTGGAATTGTCCAAGGTGGATTTTTCAAAGAAATGAGACAAACTGCCCTTGCTGATTTGATTAAAATTGATTTTGACGGCTATGCTTTAGGTGGCTTAAGCGTAGGAGAACCAAAAGAAGAAATGTATGAAATTGTAAGATTTATATCTTCTCAAATGCCTCAAGATAAGCCAAGATATCTAATGGGAGTAGGCGAACTTTCAGATGTAGTTTATGCTGTTGAGCATGGAATTGATATGTTTGACTGTGTTATACCAACAAGAAATGCAAGAAACGGAACTCTTTTCACTTCTCAGGGAAGAATTAGTATAAAAAGAAGCGAATTCAAAGATGACCCTTCACCCCTTGATCCTCAGTGTGACTGTTACACCTGCCGTAACTTTAGCCGCGCATATCTTAGACATCTTTACATGTGTAGGGAGATACTCTCGATGCGACTTAATACAATACATAACCTCTATTTTTATGCTCGTTTTTTTGAAAAAATGCGTAATGCTATCTCTAATGGCTCTTTTCATATGTTCAAGGAAAAAATGCTTCCAGTAATTGAGAAAAACTTTTCACATGACTAGACAGTTGCAAAAGAATTTTTTATTTTGTAAACTTAAAAAAACTCTTAAGGAGGTTTAAAAGTGAAAACACTTTGTATTGTTTCGATGTTTTTTCTTCTGATTTCCTTTCCTATATTTGCCCAGGCGCAGACAGATAATAAAGCTTTATTTGAAAAGAAATGTAGCATCTGCCACAAGGTAGATAGAGCAACTTCTAAAAAGAAAGCTTCTCAAGAATGGCAGGCTACTGTTATGCGCATGAAAACAGTAAATGGAGCTCCGATTAATGATGATGAAGCAAAGAGAATAATTGATTATCTTTCAAAAAACTACGGTAAATAAAAAATGATCACTCTAAAGCTCCTTATAGCATTGGCGCTTTTAATTGTTTCATTTTTATCCGTTTTTACCATGCTTGAACTTTTTGGAAGGGAAGGTAAAACTGTATCAGCACAAAGAGTAAGATCTATTCATCGAGTTGCAGGCAGATTTTTTTTTATTTTTCTTCTTATAAATATGAGTCTCGGTGTTTATACTACTATTAAACTTTATTCTCATGGAATAAATCTCTCAGCCTTTGCAACCGTTCATTCTCTCACTGCAATAATTATTTTGATAATTCTATTTCTTAAAATTCTTTTTGTAAAATTCTATAGGATATTTTTTAATTACGGCAAGGTGCTGGGTTTTTTACTTTTTTTCTTTGCAATTTTTCTATTTTTTATAAGCGGAGGATTTAAAATTTTAAGCAGAGTCGCTGTTTTTATTTAAAATAAATTCAATAAATGATGTGATTTTTTATTTATTTAACACAAAAACATTGACTAAAAGCCATTTTTGCTGGTAAAGTATCTTATTAAATCTATAAAAGAGAGGAGGGGAGGACCTGAATGCCCTCTATAAATGTAAGGGATATGGACTCTTTTGAGGCAGCGCTCAAGATGTTCAAAAAGCAGTGCGAGAGAGAGGGAATCCTTTCTGAGATTAAAAAAAGAGAACATTACGAAAAACCCAGCGTGAAAAGAAAAAAGAAAGTCCTTGCTGCCAAAAAGAAATTAGCAAAAAAAATGAAAATTCTGTCAAGATAGTTTGTCAAAGGGAATATTAATGGAGATTCTAATAGATGAAGGATCTCCATTAATATTTTTTAAATTTTCACGGGAGGTCTTTAATGAAACTGAAAGATTTCTACAAGAAGGCAATACAAATAGGTATAGAAAATGATCCAAGAGGAAAAGAAGAAGTCTTAAGGGAGCTTGAAAATAGAAAAAAGGAGTATGAAAAACTTCCTGAAAAAAAGAAGGAATTTTTTGATTTAGAATCCTTAGAGAATCCTTATAGCGATTCAAGAATTCTTTACGGAACTGGCGAGGAAGAGGTTAAAACAATCATTATTGGCATAGATATGGAGGTCGGTGAGGTTGTTTTAACTGACTCGTTGAGAAAAAGTGGAACATCTGTAGATTTGATCTTAGCTCATCATCCTGAGGGGAATGCCTATGCAAGACTTTATGCAGTTATGCATATGCAGGCAGATATACTTGGAAGATTTGGTGTGCCCATAAATGTAGCTGAAAGCCTTATGGAGCAAAGGATTAAAGAAGTTGAAAGAAGGCTTATGCCCGTTAATCACACAAGAGCAGTGGATGCAGCAAGACTTTTAGGTATTCCTTTTATCTGTCTTCATACACCGGCTGATAACATGGTTGCGTCTTACTTGCAAAGATTATTTGATGAGAAAAAACCCTATACTCTTGATGATGTTATCGATTTATTGTTAGAGATTCCAGAATACAAAGAAGGTGAAAAAAATAATGCTGGTCCGAAAATATTAATTGGAAATAAAGATAGAAAGGCTGGAAAGATATTTGTTGATATGACAGGAGGCACTGAAGGTTCTAAAGACATTTTCCAAAGCATGGCTTCAGGCGGTATAAATACGGTGGTATGCATGCATTTAAGCGAGGATCATCGTAAGGAAGCAGAAAAGAATCATATAAATGTAATAATTGCAGGTCACATTGCAAGCGATACGCTTGGCTTAAATCTACTTCTAGATAAGGTAACAGAGGGCGAAGACATAAAAATACTCGAATCTTCAGGATTTAGGCGTGTAACAAGGCAATAAGCCTTAATAATGGATTTAAATAAACTAT
Source organism: uncultured Nitrospiraceae bacterium (assembly GCA_937139565.1). Lineage (GTDB taxonomy): Bacteria > Nitrospirota > Thermodesulfovibrionia > Thermodesulfovibrionales > Thermodesulfovibrionaceae > Thermodesulfovibrio. Next base: position 8,440 of record CAKZQH010000056.1, read on the forward strand.
TAGAAGAAATAAAAGAGCGGATTGATATAGTTGATTTTATTTCAGAATACATTGATTTAAAAAAGACCGGACAGAATTACAGAGCACCTTGTCCCTTTCATTCTGAGCGAACACCATCTTTTTTTGTAAGCCCATCAAAAAAAATATTTCACTGTTTTGGTTGTGGAAAGGGTGGCGATATTGTTACTTTTCTTATGGAGTATGAGAGTATTGATTTTCAAGAAGCTCTATCTATTCTTGCAAAAAGAGCAGGCGTTGAGTTTAATTACTCCCCCAAAAAGTCAACAGCATCAAAAGAGAAAATCTATGAAATCTATAAATGGGCTAATATTTTTTATCAAAAAAACCTGAATAAATCTGAGAGGGCTAAAAATTATTTGAGTAACAGAGGAATAAATAATGAAACAATCAAATTATTTCAAATAGGCTTTGCAAAAGCTGATAAAGATGGGCTTTATAATTTTTTAAAAAGCAAAAATTTTGATGAAAGCCTCATAAAATTATCTGGCCTTGTAAACAGAGATTTTGATTTTTTTAGAGATAGAATTATTATTCCGATTCATGACATAACCGGAAGAGTAATCGGCTTTGGTGGAAGGCTATTAGGTTCAGATGGAGAGCTTCCAAAGTATATTAATTCACCTGATACAGTCATATTTAAGAAGGGAGAAAATCTTTTTGGTCTTTGGCTTGCAAAGAAACATATAAAGGAAAAGGGATATGTCACAGTTGTGGAAGGTTATATTGATGTAATACTCTGTCATCAATATGGATTTAAAAATACAGTGGCTCCATTGGGAACAGCAGTTACAGAGGAACAACTGAGAAGGTTAAAGAGACTTACAAACAAGCTCCTTTTTATATTTGATGGTGACGAAGCTGGCATAGGAGCTGCCCAGAGAAGCTTGCTTCCTGCATTTAAAATAGGTTTTATTGTAAAGATAGTTTTGTTAAGTAAGAAAGATGATCCTGCAAGTGTTCTTCAAAGAGAGGGAGAAAAAGCACTTAAAAAACATATTTCGCAGGCAATGTCTCCTGTTGAATTTTTTATAAAGATTAATAAAAGTAAAAGTCTAACAGAGAAAGTTCATAGTTTTCTAAATGTCCTTGCAATACTCAAGGACTCAATTTACAGAGATGAACTCTTAAAAGAATTGTGTGAAAAAACAGAGATAAGTGAAGTAACTTTAAGAGAACAACTAAAGCAGATTGTCTCAAATATGAAAATACAAAAAGAGAAGGGAGATTTGAAGAGAGACGAATTTCTCAAAGAAGACGAGATACTTCTTAGAATATCCATATTTTATCCAGAGAAAATGCAATACATTTTTAGACATCTGGATATTGAGCAACTGAATAACAATTTAATAAAAAAAATTTTTCATAAATTAAGGCAGATTTATGAAGAAAAATCTTTTGTTTTGGATAAGTTTTTTAATATGCTTGATGAAAATGAGAAATCTGTGGTATCAAAATTAATCATGAAATCTGAAATTGATGAAGCTTCAATTGATCAAAATATAAACGATTGTATTAAAAGAATTGTTGTTAGATCAATCGATAAAAAGATAAAAGAGGCAGCTAATTCAGGAGATGAAAAAAATCTTTATGAATTAATAAATCAGAAAAAAATGCTTATTAAGGAGTTATGATGGATGAATAATGATAATGATTATCCTGAATATTTCACAGAAGAGAATTTAGAGGATGACCATCTTTTTTCAGAAAGGGATAATATAAGACTTTACTTTAAATGCATCGGTTCGATTCCTATTTTATCCAAAGAAGAAGAAGAATTTCTTGCAAGAACAATTGATAACAAAAAAACAGAACTGATTGAGAATTTATTAAACATTCCATTTGTTCAGAAAAAAATCTATGAATTAAGTGAAATATTCCTTAAAAATCCGGAAAAAGCTAAAGAAATACTTGAAGATTGTGAGATTGATGAAATAAGAGAAAAATTTTTACAGGTTTCAGAAAGTGTTAAAAAACTTATGAGGAGGAAAAAAACTCCTAAGGACCTTTTAAGAAAAATCTTTGATATCCCACTTAAAGATGAACTCGTTACCATGTTTGTTGAGAAGCTTGAAAATTTTAATAGAGAAATAGAAAAAGGTGTTGATTTATCCTATAATACAGGGATTTCGAATGAAGAGTTTGTTAAGTTTTTCGATGAAATAAAGAGACTTTTTATTGAATATTCAGATGCCAAGAACAAATTAATTGAAGCTAATCTGAAGCTTGTGGTAAGCATTGCAAAGAGATATTTGGGAAAAGGATTGAGTTTAGAGGATTTAATACAAGAAGGTAACATTGGACTTATGAAAGCAGTGGATAAGTTTGAATATAGAAAAGGTTTTAAATTTAGTACGTATTCAACATGGTGGATAAGACAGGCAATTACTAGAGCAATTGCAGATTATTCAAAAACTATTAGGATTCCAGTTCATATATTAGACAGTATTTGCAAAATAAATAAATTACAGAAAGAATTGGGCGAAAACTCCGATGAAAGTATAGCTTTAGAGAATATCACCAATAATTTTAACATGTCTGTGGAAAAGATAAACGAGATTGTTAGCCTTTTTAAAGAGCCAATATCTATAGATACTAATTTAAGGGATGACGATTCTTTACTTAAAGAGTTTATGGAAGATATTAACTCACCAAATCCCTATGAAGAAACAGTCCATAATGATTTAAAGGCTCTCATTGATAGCATTTTTAAAATGCTGTCCGACAAGGAAAAAGAAATTCTTATGAAAAGATACGGAATAAATCAAGAAAAACCAAGAAGTCTTGATGAAATAAGTAAAATTTACTCGGTTTCAAGAGAAAGAATTAGACAAATTGAATTGAGAGCTATGAGAAAACTAAAAAGACTCTCAAGGCTACAATGGATAAGGGATTTTATTAAAGAATCTTGACTAATAGTCCTTTCTAAGGTTATAGTATTCAATGGTATAATCAATTTCGGGCCCATAGCTCAGCTGGCCAGAGCTACCGGCTCATAACCGGTTGGTCCCAGGTTCGAATCCTGGTGGGCCCATTAAAAAAAGAGGAGAAGTCTGTAAAGGTGGCTGAGAATCTTAATACTCTAGTTAATTTGCAAGAAATAGACTCTCAAATAATAAATTTAAGACAAAAATTAGATACCTATCCATTAGAAATCAAAAAAATTGACAAATTAATAGAAGAAATTGAGAAAAAATTTGAAAATGAAAAAAACAAACTCACTAATTTAGAAAAGAAAAGAAAAGATAAAGAAAGAGAAATTGCAGACATAAACGAAAAAATCAAAAAACTCAAGGAAAAAACCTCTCAAATTAAAACCAACAAAGAATATCAAGCATTACTTAAGGAAATAGAAACTTTTGAAGAAAATGTCAAAAAGGAAGAAGAGAACTTACTTTTAATTTTATACGATTATGATGAAACTAAAAAGCTCTTAGAAGAATCTAAAAAGGATTTTGATGAGGAAAAGAAAAAAATTGAACTAAAGAAAAAAGAAATTGAAAGAGAAATTCAGCTTACGCATGAAAGAATTGATCAACTCAAGGAGAATAGAAAGAAGCTAGTAAATCTCTTACCCAAAGAAATGTACAATGAATATATGGAGTTAATGAAAAAACACAAAGGCTTAGCAGTTGCAGAGGTTAAAAATTCAGTATGTCAGGGATGTTTCTTGCATATTCCTCCCCAACTTTATGTGGAAATAAAGCTTAATCAACAGCTTCATTACTGCCCTCAGTGTGGTAGAATTCTGTTTTACCGAAAAGAGGAATTAAAAGAAGAACAGGTTCAAGCTGAATGATAGGCAGACTTTATTGTGACGGTGCATCAAGAGGTAATCCTGGCGATGCAGGAATCGGATGTCTTCTTCTTTTGAATAGCAGAAAAATTGAAATCTCCGAATATATAGGAAAAACTACAAACAATATTGCCGAATACACGGCTCTGATTAGAGGATTAGAGGAAGCTTTAAAAGAACGGGTCGAAGATATTGAAATTTTTTCAGATAGCGAACTATTGGTAAAACAGCTATACGGAATTTATAAAGTAAGAAATGAAAATCTTATACCTCTATACAAAAAGGTAAGAAGTCTCTTAGAAAAATTTAGAAAATATAGAATCTCTCATATCAACAGAGAAGAAAATTCCATAGCAGACAAACTTGCCAAAGAAGCTTCATGGAAAAAGTAAAAGTAAAGTGCAAATTCTGCGGGCTACTAAAAGAAGGTTTTAGAATTAAACACTATAATCTCAAAATATGTTTCGATTGTTTTCCTGATTTTTTTAAAAATCGAATTCAACACACCATAGAGAAATTTAAGATGTTTGAAAAAGATTCGTCTTTGCTTGTTGCCATTTCAGGAGGTAAAGACAGTATGAGCATGGCAAAGGCATTGAAAGAGCTTGGATATAATTTAAGAGCTATACACCTTAATGTTAATTTGGGAGATATTTCAGACAAATCCCAAAAAATAGTAGAGAAATTTTGTCAAAATGAAAATATTCCATTATTAATCATTGACTTAAACTTGGAACTTAATGTATCACTTAAAGATTTATCAAGAATTTCAAGAAGACCAATTTGTGCGGTTTGCGGGATGTTGAGAAGATATTTTATTAATAGGGAAGCCAAGGACGAAGTGATTGTAACTGGACATACTTTAAATGACGAGGTTTCCTTTATTTTTAAAAATATGCTTTTCTGGAATGATGATTTGCTTTCAAGAATAAGTCCCCTTTTGTATGAAAAAGAAGGATTGCATAGAAAAGTAAAACCTCTTTGTTTTATAACAGAAGAAGAAACTTTACAGTTTTGTAATGTAATGAAAATTGAGCACATAGAAGATGCTTGTCCTTATAAGTCTGAAGTTTACGATGTTTTTAAAGATACGGTGAATCATTTTAATCAAAAGTTTCCAGGCTCTATTTTGGGATTTTATAAGGGTTTTTTAAAAAGGGTTGAAAATTTTTACTCTGTTTCCTCTAATTCAACTTATCTTCAGGCATGTCAGAGCTGTGGTTATCCGACCAACATGTCACTTTGTAGCATTTGCAGGCTTAAAGAAAAGTTGTTACAATATAAAAATCATGGATGAAATTTTAAAAATAGTCAAAGAGAGAAGAAGTATACGAGCTTTTAAGAATAAAGATATTCCTGATAGCCTTGTTAAAAAGCTTATTGAAGCTATTATATGGGCTCCATCTGCAGGTAATTTACAGGCGAGAAAGTTTTATTTTGTAAAACATGCTGAAACTAAAAGAAAACTTGCATCTGCAGCCTTAAATCAAATGTTTATTGCCGAAGCTCCTCTTGTTATTGTAGGTTGTGTAGATAAAGAAAAAATTTATCCGAGATATGGCGAAAGAGGTGTAAATCTTTACGCAATTCAGGATGTGGCCTGTAGTATTACAAATGCCATGCTTGTAGCCTGTGAGAACGCTCTTGGCACCGTTTGGGTGGGAGCTTTTCGTGAGGATGAAGTCTCTTCAATTTTAAAACTACCAAAAAATTTAAGACCTGTTGTTATTTTACCAGTAGGATATCCATCTTACATTCCCTCACCGCCTCCCAGAGTAAGTGAAAAGGATGCTATTGAGTTTGTAGAATGAGGGATTATCTCTTAGTTGCAATAGAAGCTGCAAAGGCGGCTGGTTATTTTATTAAGGAAAGAATAGGAAATATTCGTCAGGAAGATGTCACCTTTAAAAGTTCCTCAGATTATGTGACAGAGATTGATGTTCATTCAGAAAAAATAATTATAGAGCATTTGAAAAAACATTTTCCTACTCATCACATAATGGCAGAGGAGTCTTCAAGGCATTATAAAAAAGCTGAATATTTGTGGATTATTGATCCCCTCGATGGTACTACCAATTTTATTCATGGTTTTCCTGTTTTAGGAGTATCTATTGCTCTAATGTATAAAGGAGAATTAGTCTTAGGAGTAATTTATGATCCTATAAGAGATGAACTTTTTTATGCTGAAAATAGTGCCGGTGCATTTTTAAATGAAAGAAAGATTAAGATTTCTTTACTTTCAGATCCTTCATTATCCCTTATTGCTACAGGCTTTCCATTTCGAAACAAGAAATTTATTGAAAGCTATATTAAGATATTTAGAGAACTGCTTTTCTCTGTGAGTGATCTTCGAAGGGCTGGTGCAGCAGCAATTGACCTTGCTTATGTAGCATGTGGAAGAGTGGACGGATTTTTTGAGTTCTCATTAAATCCATGGGATATTGCAGCAGGTGTGGTTTTAATAAAAGAAGCAGGAGGATTAGTTTCAGATTTCGATGGCAGCGATTCCTATTTAAGTAGCGGAAACATAATTGCTGGAAACAAAGTTATTCATTCTTTTTTAGTTGAAAGTATACGAAAGTCTCTTAAAAATTAATCATTTTGTTTTTTTCAATCATTTATGAATCTAAAAACGCAATCAATTCTCGATGACAATTTATGAGTTGACTCCCATTTTCCGGAAAAACATAAATACGAATATAATCTAAATTCGAGTCAACTATAACCCGACTTCATCAATTTAGGGCATATTTTATTCAAAAAAACTAAATATTTCAGAGACTCATATTTTCCTTTCCCACCTAATGTAGTCTGATGACTTATACTGAGACCCTCAGGGACTGGACACGTCAAAGGTGTAGAGGTTAAACTCCTTGCATGAGCGAGGAAAACTCCTGACTTTGTCAGATAAAATTTGTAAGTCATTGATATTTCAATAAAATACCTTCAAAATCTGCTCATTTTTGCAC
>CAKZQH010000057.1 GCA_937139565.1 uncultured Nitrospiraceae bacterium
TTAGCAATAGGGGATTTTTAAATTTTAATGATTAAATTGGGTCTAACGAAGACAGAGAAAGTAGGAGATTTTTATCTATTCTATTTGCGAGATTATTGAGAATAGAAGAAAATCTACCTTTTCAATAAGAGTCTTAAATTCTCCTCCGTGTCTTTTTTCTGTGCCAAAAAGCTCTTTTCTAAGTTTCGCTAGCTCTGAGTCCTCGCATCTGAGAGATGTTAAATTACCTCTTTGTAACTGGAATCTCTCAAGTAGTAGAGTTTTTTTTGCCTTTAGGATAAAGGATTCGAGGATTTGTGTTAACTCACCTAAATCTTCATTTTTTATTAAATCGTAACAATGATGTATTTGAATAAGGTGAATGATCTCTTTTATCATTACATAAAGGGTGCAATATTCAAGCCCTCTGATACCTCTTTTCCACTTTAAAATTAAGTTATTTCTCCACATCCAGAGAAAATTTCGCTCACCAAATTTAATTAAATCTTCAATAAGTTTTTCTAAATTTTCTATCTGAGGGGGTAATTTTTTATCATTCATAGAGGACTCTTTGCTACATTGAGATACTTCATGATTAGAGGAAAGGTATTCAAAGAGATTTTTAAATATCCTTAAGCTATTTGAATCATCGGGAGTGTCAAAATGAATAAGGGAAAGCACAATCTTTCCTTTATGGTAATTCCCTTCAATTACAAGGGGAAAGCCTTTCATTTTTTCTGGATTTAGATTGATTCCATAGAGTTTCTCCCATGTCTCCCAATCTCCAAATGCTTCAATATCTCCCACTTTTAAATCGGAACTATAAGCTTCAGCTGTTGCTTTTTCAAAGTTGGCAAGGACTTTTACGCTATCTTCATCGATTAAAAACTGAGAGGGCCACCAAAGGTAGAATCTGTTTGAAGAGATACCTGACCAAATGGGATGGGCCATTGGATTTATTAAAACAGGACCACTTAAGCTTGGTACTCTTTTTTCCGTTGGCACTCTTTTTATTCTAAGTAGACCTATTCCTTCACTTGTGGCAAGACCAGCGCCACCGCAAAAGCCTAAATAATTTCCACCATCTCTGATAAATTCCCTTATTTTTTTAATTCCAATGTCTCCAAGTGCTTTCATCTTATTCGATGCCCATCCACCTGGGACAAAGAGAAGCTGAAATTGCTTAAGAGCATTATCTCTAATATCAGAGGCTCTAATTGGCTTAAAGGAAATGCTTGATTTTTTGAGTGATCGATACGCCATTACTGCCCATAGATAGGATTCATCCCACAAAAGCGCTATTTGTGACAATCCACACCTCTTTTTGAAAAAATTTAGATATATCAGAGGCTCTTGAGCTTAGTTAAAAAGCCAACATAAATTCTCTTTGCCACTTTACATCACTCATCTAAGGTCCTTCCAACTCTGTAGCCCCGAGGAGTTATGAGATAGTTGTTCCACACGAAGCTTCTGCTGTTACCAATAAAAACCGTTGTCTGCATGTCAATTTGGTGTTCAAGCATTTGTCCCAGATTAGTTATGAAATAGTTTTCATCTTCCCGCATTGCAGACCTTACGATTCCAACAGGAGTATCCGATGGCCTGTAATGAAGTATGATCCTTTGAGCCCTTTCTACTTGTTCTTTTCTTCCCATACTTTTAGGATTGAAAAGCACTATTACAAAATCACCCTCTGCAGCTAAATGAAGTCTTTTTTCGATTGTTTCCCAAGGAGTAAGTCTGTCTGATAGACTGATTACTGCAAAATCGTGCATAAGAGGTGCTCCGAGTAAAGCACCACAAGCATTTAATGCAGAAATTCCAGGAATAACTGAAACATCAAAATTCTGTATATTTTTCTCTTTTAAAATTTCAAAGACAAGACCAGCCATGCCATAAATTCCAGGGTCTCCTCCGCTAACTAAGGCAACTTTTTTTCCTGATATTGCCAAATCTATAGCCTTTTTACATCTTTCTATCTCCTTTGTCATTCCAGTGGTAATTATATCCTTGTGATTGATAAGAGGCTGGATGAGATTAATGTAAGTATGATAGCCCACCACTGTGTCTACCTTTTCAAGAGCTTCTCTGGCAGAAAATGTAAGGTGCATGGTATTTCCGGGACCTATCCCAATTATGTAAAGGTGTCCTTTTTTTGTCTTTTTTTTCATCTCTGCGATGGCAATAGTAACATTAGAGGATTTAATCTTTTTAACAATTAACTCTCCACCCTCTGAGGCAGCAAGAGCAGAGGCTTCAGCTACGGATGAAACTCCAACTGTTTTACGTACAATCTCTGAATGTGTGATAGATGGATTCTTTTCAATTGTCCTTTCTAATTCCTCTTTTTTATAGCCTAAAAGTGGAATGCCTAAATCTTCTGAGAATTTTCTAAGACCTTTTTCATTTAATTTTCTATCAATGGTTGCAACTGCTTTGATTGCTTTAAGGGAAATGTCGTACTCCTTCAGGGTTTTTTCAACTATATCCTTTATTTCTGAAGCTCCTGTGTCACTATTTATTCCTATTCCCAAAATGAGATTTTTCTTTCTCAAATAGAGTTTGTCTTGGCTTACCCTCTGTCGATTTGTTACAACCATATCGGCAATTCTTTCATCCTCAACAACTTGAAAGTCTTCTGGTATGGGAAGCTCTAAGTTTTTATCAAAGTAAATAGATATTTTGCCATCCTCGATAAGTTTTTTTGATATTTTTGGTAGTAATTTTGGATTCTCAACAACTAATTGATTTTCCTCAATCCATAGATCAATGGCTGTTCTCTGATTTAAATCTGAAGAAGTTGTAATCACAGCTTCTGCTTTCATATAAGAAGCGATTCTTTTAGCTAAAGCATTGGCACCTCTTAAGTGTCCACCTATAAGGGGGATTACAAATTTTCCCATTTCATCAAGCACCAAGACACATGGATCATGTCTTTTGTCTTTCAGGTAAGGTGATATTGCTCTTACAACTATCCCGGTTGCCATTATGAATATTAGACAGTCAGAATTTTTCCATTGCTCGGTAAGCCTATCTTTTGAAAAAAGCTCTATCTTTGCCTCTGGAAAAAGATTTTTCAGTTTTTCGCAGAGTTCTCTCCCATTTTTTGTAATGTAAAGGAGCGTTATCCTACTTTCTGTATTCATGGTTAAATCCTGGATCATAGAGTTTTGAGCGAGTCTCTGGAGAGGAAAAAACCTCCCCAACCATAATTAGAGCAGTTTTGGTGATTCCCTCTTCCTTAACTTTTTTATCCAACTCTTTAAGTAATCCTTTAACAATTTTTTGCTCGGGCCAGCTTCCTTTGTAGATTACTACAAAAGGAGTGTTCTCATCGTAACCCTTTAGCAATTCTTCCTTAACTCTATCAATCATTCCGACACTTAGGAAAATAACCATTGTTGCACGGTGTTTTGAGAGTTCACCTAGTTTTTCGGTGGATGGAACAGGAGTTTTTCCCTCAATTCTGGTAAATATGACAGTTTGGGATATTTCTGGTTCAGTAAGTTCAGTTCCAATTATAGAGGCTGCTGCAAAAGCCGATGAAACACCAGGTATGATTTCATAGGGAATTCTCCTTTTTTTTAGCTCTCTTATTTGTTCGCCAATTGCACTAAAAATAGTGGGGTCACCTGTATGAAGTCGAGCAACTTTTTTCCCTCTATTTATCGACTGCTCCATGAGATTGACTATTTCCTCAAGGGTCATTTTAGAGGAATCATGAAGGTCTCCTTTTACTCCCTCCAGCAATAGTGGATTTATCAAACTACCTGTGTATATGACCACATCGGCTGAATGGAGGATTTTTTGTCCCTTAATGGTAATTAGTTCCACATCTCCTGGTCCGGCACCTATGAAATAGACCTTGCTCATTTTTTAACAATGATAATTGAAAAGTAGTTTTTGTCATCTACCGTAACATTTTCAATATCTCTGATAACCCTCTCACCTTCCATGCCCGCTCTGGTAATATAAACGGATCTTTCTATGAGGTTTCTCCTTCTAAGAAATTCTAAGATTTTTTCAAAGACCACATGAACCTTCATTAGCACTATAGTTTCAAATTGATCAAATATTTCGTCATAGGAATCTATATAGTTGGCAGGAAGAATGGCAATTTTTTCATTTCCAACAGCAAGAAAACTTTGAGACACAGCAGCGCATGCCGTGATTGAAGATACACCAGGAATTAGATGTATTTCAATGTTTTTATCCCTTTCTATAAGTTTTCTGTGAATGTAGAAAAATGTGCTGTATAGTGTTGGATCACCTAAGGTAAGAAAGGAAACATTTTCTCCCCTATTTAATCTCTCATAAACGGACTCTACAATTTCATTCCATGCTTTTTCTTTTTTATATTCTTCATACTTTGTTTTTACCATCGGGAAAAAGACTTCCACGATTTGTTTTCCTTTAAGGTCTACTACTTCTTTCACTATAGAAAGCGCAATACTACTACCTTCTTCTCTTCCTTTCGGAACAAAAATTGTATGGGAGTTTTTTATTACATTTATGGCCTTTATTGTGATTAGCTCTGGGTCTCCAGGTCCAATGCCTACTGCAAATATTTTCCCCTTCATCTTTTCTCTCCCACAATTATAAATACTGGATTTTGAGCTGAAAAATATTGACTATCCCCAATTTCCTTCATGCGAAAATGACAAAGCTGAGAAACCAATGGTTCATAGGAGTAATTCTTAAGGCAGTCTAAGGCTTCAGAGAGAGTTTTTATTTTAACCGCTGTCATAGCAATGGGAGAACACTGGAGTTTTCCGAGAAATTCCAATATTTCCCTTAATCTTCCACCACTTCCGCCAATGAATACCCGATCAGGTGAAGGAAGCCCATGAAGTGCTTCTGGTGCTTCACCCTTAATAATATACACATTGGAAAGGGATAGTTTTCTTCTATTTTTCTCTAAAACACCTATCATTTCTTCGTTTTTTTCAATGGCAAAAATTTTCAACTGAGGTGAAATCTGGGCAATTTCTAAGGATACAGAGCCAGAGCCTGCTCCAATATCCCATATGATTCCCCCTTTAGGCACTCTTAGTTTGTGAATAACAACAGCTCTTACTTCATCTTTTGTAATAAGAGATTTTGTATGTTCGATTTCGCCTTCTTTTAAGCCGAATATGGGATGGGAAGAATTACCTGTTTTGTCCACAATTAGCAGATTTGGATACTCGAAAAATCCTCTCTTAATATCTTCTACTGTTCCCTCTGTAATCCTTTCATCAGTATAACCAAGTTTTTCGCAAACATATAACCTAATATAAGAGTTTTTCTCAAAAAAATGAGATAGTTTTTCTGCAATCCTTTGAGGTGTATTTTCAAAATCAGTAAGAATGCAGAGCTTGTCATAATGACGAAGTAAGGCAGGAATGTCATCAATAGAGTATTTACGAACTCCAACTCCCTGTATACTTCCGTGCAGAGAAACAAAATAAACACTATCCCATGGAATTTTAATCTTTGAGAAGGCTATCTGAATACTTGAAAGTTCAGGAAGGATTTCTACTTTTTGAGCTCCAAATTCTGCTAAAATCCTTCTTCCTATTCCAAAAAAAAGAGGATCTCCTGAGGCAAGCACTGTAATGGGCTTAATTTTTTGGATAGTCTTTCGAATAAATTCTATTGTTTCGTCCACTGATTTTATTATTCTAATTTTCTCAATAAATCTTTCTCCTTCGTTAATTTCTGAGAACCTTTCATAAAGCCTTGGAGAGGTAACTATATATTTTGACTTTTCAAAAATTTCCCTTTTTTCCTCTGTAAGTGCACTAAAGCCAATGCCAACTACATATATATCAGTCTTCATCTTCTTTCCTCAAAAGATAGGTTTCCATTATCCATCCCTTTTCCTCTCTCTTTTTCTTTCTTATTCGCTCTATTTCTGGGAGACACTCTCTAAGCTTTCCACTAAGTATTATTTCATCGGATAAGCCTAAATAGCATCCCCAGTAAATATTTAGATTAGAAGTGGAAAATTTTTTATAAGTATGGTAATTATCGAGAAGAACAAGGGTATTTTCTATATCTTTTTCATCCATCTGCCTAAGTCTTCGTCCTGTGGTAAGATGAATGTTTTCTCCCACAGAGCTAAGAGATATTTTGTGTTTTGCTGCTAAAACCTGAAAGCTACTTATTCCGGGTATTATTTCATAGTCAAAGTTACTTAATCCTCTATTGAGTATGTATCTTACAATTTCTATGTGACCATCATAAATAGAAGGTTCTCCCCATATCAAAAGGCAGCCATTTTCACCATCGCGAAGGTGGTTGTTAATTCCTTCTGCAAGAGCCTCTGCTTTTTTAATCCGCCAATTTAAGACTTTTTGCACATAGCTTTGAAGGTCTCCACCTTTTTTTCTTTTTGAAACCTTTAAATTTACTACTCTATATGAGTTTTCATTGAGATAGTAGTTAAGAATTTCCTTTCTTATTTTATTTATTTCACTGCTGTTTTCTCTGTCTTTCTCGAAGATAAAAAAGACATCTATGGCTTTTAATACTTCAACTGCCTCAACAGTAAGGTGCTTAGGATTTCCTGAGCCAATTCCAATAAGATACAGCTTTTTCATTTTAGTACTCAATTCCTTTGCGTGCTTTAATACCTTTTGAGTAATAATGCTTAATTTCTTTCATTTCAGTAACAAGGTCAGCAATTTGGATGAGCTCTTCAGGAGCATATCTTCCAGTAAGGACTATTTCAACTATTTTTGGCTTATTTTTAATTATATCAATGATTTCTTCAACATTAATCAATTTCAAAGAGGGTAATAGATTTATTTCATCAAGTATGACCAGATTGTATTCGCCTCCATTAATTATTTTTTTTACTTCTTCAATTCCCTTTCTCACAGCCAAAATGTGCTTTCTCTCAGGATGTGCTTTAACAAAGCCTTCACCATATCTTTTTATAGTTATAAGATCAGATAATCTCTCAAGGGCCTTATGTTCGCTACATTTTCTTTTTTTTAAAAACTGTGCAATAAATACTTTCATTCCGCTGCCTGCTGCTCTCAGTGCAAGTCCAATAGCTGCTGTTGTTTTTCCCTTACCATTTCCTGTATAAATCTGCACATAACCTTTAAACACAATCTTTCTCCATTTCTTCAACAGCCTCATCAACGGTTAGAGGCAAAGTCTCAAAGCACTCACTATTTCGAGTTTTCATTCTATATATTACTTCGCTCACATAGGGAAGTCTTAGTTTAAGTTCTTCCATTTTTTTTGAGGATGTGAATATTTCCTTTGGAGTTCCTCTGTAGGCGATATGACCTTGGTGAAGAATATAAATTCTTTCTGCATAAAGAGGAACAATGTCTACATTATGGGTTGTCATTACAACAGTAACACCTTTCTCAGTATTAAGCGCCTTTATTAAGTTCATGAAATTTTTCTCTCCTGCAGGATCAAGCCCTAAAGTTGGCTCGTCAAGAAGAAGTATCTCATGCCCCATTGCAAGAAGTCCAGCTATGGCAATTCTTTTTTTCTGTCCATAGCTTAGAGCATTTATAGGAGCGTCGAAGAGACTTTCCATTTCAAGAATTTTAAGGGCTTCAAGAACTCTCTTTCTCGTTTCTTCCTCTGAAAATCCCATATTAAGAGGGCCAAATGACACATCTTCATACACTGTAGAGGCAAAAAGCTGCTCCTCTGGGTTTTGAAAGAGAAGTCCTATTTTGCTGTATATCTGTTTTGGCGTAAGTTTTCTTATATTTTCACCATCCAATAAAACCTCTCCTTCAAACTCCTTTATAAGGCCATCCATTATTTTTAAAAGAGTGGTTTTTCCTGAACCATTTGCACCTAAAATAGAGATAAATTCACCTTCGTTAATATGCATGTCTATGTTACGGAGGCGAAAATTTGAATTGGAACTATATTTAAACTCTTTTATTCTTAATGAAAGCCTTGTTTTTTTCATACTAAAGCCACCATACCATTCCTATTATAATTAAAAAAATCAAACTACCAATAACTTCTATTTTTTTAAATGATTTTTCTTTCCTTATAGGGACATAGCCCTCATATCCTCTTTGTTTCATTGCCTGAACAATACTTTCGCAGTGTTCAAAGGTTTTTATCAAAAGAGCACCTACCAAATATCCGAAAGACCTTACGCTATTTTTAAAGGAAGAGTAACCGAGCTTCTGTTTTTGCGAACAGTATATAACTAAAGCTTCATCAAGGAGCATAAAGAGATAACGATAGGTAAATATCATTATTTCAATAAGAGTTTTAGGAACTTTGAACCAGGAAAGTGATGAGATTATTTCATTAAAAGGAGTAGAAAGGCTTATGATGGAAACAGAAAGAGCGCAAGCCAATACTCTAAGAGAGATTTCTAATCCTTCCAAAAACCCTCCTTTGTATATTTTTATGATTAAAAATTCAAATAAAATTTCACCCTGAGAGAATATAGATTTTATAAGAAGAATCACAAAAACAATGAACAATGGCTCAGATATTCTAACTATTACCTTTTTCAGGTTGATTTTCATGAAACTTAAGGATAAAAGGCAGAGAAAAATTATGGTTAAAGGAAAGATTAGGCTCTTGCTGCTTAGAGTTAGCACAAGCACAAAGAAAAGCAACAAAAGCTTTAAGCGAGCATCGAGAGGAAATCTAAAATTGTTAGCGTTAAAAAATTCATTAATTTCTGTCACGACCTTCCTCGAGTTTTCTAAAGAAGTATCCAGCCACAAATCCACTTATACCTCCTGCAAGAAGAAAAACAAACAGAAGTAAATCTCCCTGATCAGTATTTATAAGTGGTTCTGAAGGTGTTCTACCGTGCTCGGCTGCGATTTTTTCAATTACGACCTCATCAACACCTGACCACTTTTCTCCTGTATGCCCAATAATAGGAAGAGAAACGAGAATAGATAAAAAAATTATTAATATAAAAGCCTTCATTTTCCTTCCTCCTGTAATACATTCATTTTTAAAAGTATGTCTTTTCTTCTTTTATAAAGCAACAAAAGGGCTCCTGCAGTAATTCCTCCTTCTATAATTCCAAGAGGAAGTTGAGTGGGAACAAAGGCTAAAGAGATTTTCCAGAGAAGCGATAACATTTCACCTTCCTTTGCAAGTCCAGAGGCAAGCTGGAAGGAGGTGGCTGCGTAGGTTGTCCAGTCAGCCATTATACCTGCTAAGAATCCAGCTAATATTATGCCTAATCCCATTTTTCTACACAATCTGAATATGGCATAACTGGTAAATGAGCCAACAACACCCATTGAGAAAATATTGGCACCAAGCGTTGTAAGTCCTCCATGAGCAAGAAAAAGAGCCTGAAATAGTAGGGCAACAGCTGAAACAATCACGCTTACAAAAGGTCCAAGAATAATTGATGAGACTGCCACTCCAGTGGGATGAGAACAGGTCCCAACAATAGGAACAGGAATTGGCATGACAGAAATAATAAATACCAGAGCTGTTAAAAGTCCTATAAGTGGTTTAAAAAACAGTTCGCTCTCAGATAGTTTTTTTATCTTTCCAATCCCCAAAAAAATAAAAGGTATCACCAAGGCAAACCACAGCAAAGACCACTGAAGGGAAATAATCCCATCTGCTATGTGCATTGCAAAGGCATTATTTGAGCTAAGTAGAACAATTAAAAAGGGTAAAATCCATCTAATTTTCATATAAAACCTCCTCACTGCATATTTTTATTAAGGCATTAATAACAGCCACTGTTGCAGGGCTTCCTCCTTTTCTGCTTAGATTTGTGATAAATGGAAATGGCTGAGAAGAGAGAAAAATCTTTGATTCAAGCGCTTTTACAAAACCAACAGGAAGTCCTATGATTACCATGTTTTTTTTCTTTTCTTCCTCTAATTTATTGACCAATTCTATCCCTTTAAGTAAAGCAGTAGGAGAGTTTCCTATTGCAAGAATTCCGATATTTGAATTTTCTCTAAAACTCTTTTCTATTGCAAGCTCAGCCTTTGTTTTTCCGCTTTTTTCCGAAAGCTCTTCTACTTCGGGATCGTTAATGTAGCAAAGAACCTTACCGCCCCATCTCTTAAGATGATTTGAGAGAATTCCTACTTTTACCATTTCTACATCTACAAGAATATCCTTCCCTTCTTTTATCGCGATGAGAGCATTTTTAATGGCCTGTGGATGAAAAATGAGAGAGTGAGCAAACTCAAAGTCAGCAGTTGCGTGGATTACTCTTTTAATTATAGATATCTGCTCAGCAGGTTTGTCATCGAGATTTATACCCTCTGAAATGATTTCAAAGCTTCTTTTTTCTATTGCCTGAGGATTCATTCCTGCTGCTGATTGAATTCGCTCCCAAACAATTTCCGCAAGTTTTTCATGCACACCTAAAGGCTCAGTGTAGATAAACTCTACATTTGGGTAGAGTTCTTTTCCTCTTTCAATCTCAGAAGGAATATCTTTTGTTACATGAACTCCATATCCAAGGAAGAAGGGATGAATTATTATTTTTGTTGCTCCTTCCTTTGCGAATTCTTTAATTACATCTGCGAGAGATGGCTTACAAAATTGAAGATAGGCTATTTTAACGCAATTTTCTTTACATTCTGGATGAATCATTTTGTGAATGAGAGTAGCAAAACTTTGAAGATTATTCGCCTCTTTCATAGGACTTCCGTGCGCAACGATTATAATTCTTTCCATTTTTTTCTCCTATGTATTTGATAAAATTTTGTCCTATTTTTGGGTTTGAGCCAAAATGGATGTGTACATAGCTTGAAAGAAGGTTTCTCGTCCTGTAGCCTTCTATTCCAATGAAGACATTATCGGAATTATAAAGTTCATAGCATAAATCGGTCGCTTTGGAGGTTTTGATTTTCGAATAATGAAACTCATGGCCCCTAAGGCTATCTCCTTTATTACCAAGAATGCATTTTTTGTTAATTTTTACCTTTCTGTATCCTAAAACAGGCTTTGTCTGCATAATAACCTCAAAAGGCAAGGCTCCCAATAGTTCAAAAAATTTTCCTTCTTTATCGAAAACTCCTTTGCTTAGATATATGAGTCCTCCACATTCAGCATACAGGGGTTTATCATCATCTATCCAATTTCTAATTTCCCTAATAATTTCTTTATTTTCCGAGAGTGCTTGAGCATAAAGCTCAGGATAACCACCTCCAATGTAAATGCATTGAATATCCGGTGGAAGAGTTTTATCATTTAGTGGGCTAAAGAAAACAATCTGAGCACCCTCTTTCTCAAGGATGTCAAAGTTGTCTTTATAGTAAAAACAGAAGGCTTTGTCATAAGCTACAGCGATTTTACAAAAAGGTTCAATCACCTTTTCATCAAAGGAATTTTGAAGTACTTCGCAGGATTTGGCAATTTCAAAAATTCTCTCTATATTGATACAATTCTCAACAGCAGATATAAGTCTTTCAATTGATTTGTCACTGAGAGGATTCTCCTGTGCTACCATAAGACCAAGATGTCGGCTCGGTATTTCAAATTGAAGATCCCTTGGAAGATAGCCAATGACAGTTGATTCTCCTATGGATTTTTTAAGTCTTCTTAAGTGAGACTCTGAGGAAATTCGGTTGAGAATTACACCCTTGATCAGATTTTCATCAGAGTATTCCATGAACCCCTTTACCAGGGCTCCAATGCTTTCAGCCATTCCATAGGCATCAATTACCAGTATCACAGGAACCTTTAAAAGCCTTGCAACATGGGCTGTACTGAAGATACCATCATAAAGTCCCATTACACCTTCAATTATTGAGATCTGAGCAGTGGAGGCATTTTTGTAAAAGCTTTGTCTTATATACTCCTCCCCGCACATCCAGAGATCAAGATTTCTTGACGGTCTTTTTGCAAAGTATGTGTGAAGTCCTGTATCTATAAAGTCCGGTCCTACTTTAAAGGGTTGAACACTAAATCCTTTTTTTACAAGTGCTGCAATTAAACCAAGAGTTACTGTAGTTTTTCCGCAACCACTATGGGTACCTGCAATCAGTACTGCTGACATATGTTACTTAGCTCCTTAATAAGTATTTTATTTTCCTTTCTTTTCTTAACTGCTACCCGAAAGAATTCTTTTCCCAGTCCTCTAAAATTAGAGCAGTCTCTTAAAAGGATTCCCCTTTGTCTTAGGATTCGGATTATTTCCTGAGCTTTAGAATGTTTAAGGAGATAAAAGTTTGTGGCTGAGGCAAAGAATTTGATATTTAGCCTCCTAAAATGTCTTTCAAGCCATTTTTTTTCTCTGTAAATTATCGAATGAGTAAGTTTTACATAGGTGTGGTCAGTTAGAGCCTCACAAGCAGCAATCTGTGCAAGAGCGTTTACACTCCAGGGTTCTTTATATTTTTGAAGGGAGATTGCCAGAGATGGATTAAACACTCCATAGCCTATTCTTAAACCAGGAAGAGCATAAAACTTGGTCATTGAACTGATAACTCCAACATAGGGATTTTTCTGTGTAATATCAGCAAGGCTTAGTTGTGGAATGAATTCTAAAAAGGATTCATCAACAATCATATATATATTAAGCTTTCTTGCCTCCTCGCTGATTTCAATCAATCTTTCTCTGTCAATGTAGGTTCCTGTAGGATTGTTAGGGTTACATAGAAATCCTACAATTTTTGCATTTTCTGAATTTTTTCTCACTCTTCTTAGAAACTGAATGAATTCAGCTACACAAACTTGGAATAAATTTTCTTCCTTTAAGTTAAAATAATGGATATTCTTATCCTTCCAATCATTAAAGATTAGGAAAGCCCTTTCATATTCCACAAAAGATGGAGAAAGAGTAATTAATATATCAGGTTTGAGAGCTCTAATGGTTAAATATATTAGCTCTGTAGCACCATTTCCGCAAATAATGCTTGATTTTTCCACATTTATCCTTTCTGCGAGAATCTCCGTTAGTTTTCTCACTTTAGGATCAGGATAGTTCTTAATGGAGTCTATGCCTCTTATAATTGCTCTTTTTACCTTTTTAGAGACTCCGAAGGGATTAATTGAAGAACTAAAGTCAAGAATTAGGTTTTCGCTAATATTCAACTCTTCTGCAAGACTGTATAAATCGCCGCCGTGAACATACCTATCTAACATATTCCCACCAGTTCTTTAAGATAAATAAAGGGTAAAAAGAAAAAAACCGATATATAGGATGAAAATTTAATAATTTTTAAGCCTTTAAAGGCAGCACTAAAGTAATCAGCCGTAAGTTCTTCGCCTATGTAGGGTTTTTCTACAAGTACCCCACCATAAAAAGCCGGTCCTCCAAGTCTTACTCCTAGAATTCCAGCCATTGCAGCCTCTGGAATTCCTGCATTAGGACTAAGATGTTTTCTACCGTCACGGAACATAATGTAGAGAGAATTTTTAAATGCGATAAAGGAGCGACAGTAAAGAGCTCCAGCAATTGCTATTATAAAACCCGTAATTCTTGCTGGAATGAAGTTTAAAAAATCGTCAAACCTTGCAGAGGCCCAACCAAAGTGAAGATATCTTTCATTTCTATATCCCACCATCGAATCAAGAGTGTTTACTGCTTTATAGAGCATTGCAAGTGGTAATCCACCAATTAGTAGATAAAACATTGGTGCGATCACTCCATCAGATAAATTTTCAGAGAGGGTTTCTATGGTAGCCTTAGCTATTTCTTTTTCATTTAGATTTGCTGTGTCTCTACCAACAATCAAGCTTAGCGACTCTCTTGCCCGTTCAAGTTTTCCATCTTTAAGCCATTTAAGGACATCAAAAGAGGAATTAATAAGTTCTTTGTTTGCTATAGTAGTGGAGGCAAGCCAAATAAGAGAGATTAGAGAAAGAATAAACATAATAGGATTTACCATGGATAATCTATCTAATACCCAAACCACTGCTAAAGTTAGGGTAAAAGTTGTTCCAGCAATGATTATCAGAAGCAATATACCCTTAATCTTAAGGGAATTATAATCTTTTTTTTCTCCGTTTTTTCTTAAAATTTTCTCAACTTGCGTAATCCCCTTTCCTATTATTCTTACTGGATGGGGAAAGTTTCTTGGATCTCCCACTAACAGATCAACAATAAAAGCAGCTATGAACAAAAAGGGCGAGATACAAAAGATGTCTGTCATAGCTTAAGTAACCTCATGATTGAATTAATCTCCACATTTTCAACAAATTTTTTTGCAAGGTTTTCAATAAGGGTGTCTTTAAACTTAGCATAACTAATCTTGCAGGGAAGCGCCTCCAGTCCTTTTCTTTTTCTTACCAAGTTTAAAATCTCTCTACGGAAAAGATCATTCTCAAAGATTCCATGGACATAGGTTCCCATGCAGTTTTCCTCAATTGTGCCGTCTAATATCTCTTCTCCCCCAGGAGTTCTTATTAAGAGAAACAAACCACTATTTCCTCTGGTTATTCCCTTGTGAATTTCATAACCACAAAGATTATCTATGGGATTTGTAAATAGGTCTTCTCTGAGTATTTTTGCATTTACCTGACAGGTATATTTCACATCTTCAAAAAGGGTTTCTATATCTAAAAAGCCGAGTCCTGGAACTTCTTTGTGAGGACTTTCAACTCCCTTTGAATCAATTAGTTTTTTACCTAACATCTGATAGCCACCACATATTCCAATTATTAAAGAACCTTTTATTTTAGCCTTTTTCAGGCTTTTATCTAATCCCTTTTCTCTTAAAAATAACAGGTCTTCCACTGTCTTTTTTGTTCCTGGAAGTATTATCAAATCAGCACTTTCTATGTCAGAAGGTCTTAATGAGTAGAGAAGCTCCACATCCTCCTCAAGACAAAGTGGGTCAAAATCGGTGAAATTAGAGATATAAGGCAGCCGAACCACAACAACCTTCAGCTTCTCAACTTGAGAAGAACTATTCAATCCATAAGCTTCGTTGAGACCCAAGCTGTCCTCTTCAGGTAAAAGGAGATTTTTTAAATATGGAATAACTCCCATCACTTTCTTACCGGTTATGCTTTCAATTTTTAAAATGCCAGGCTTTAGGATTTCTCTATCTCCGCGAAATTTATTGATCAATAAACCCTGAATAAGGGAAACATCTTCTCCAAGCAGGGACATGGTTCCAAAGAGAGAGGCAAAAACACCCCCTCTTTCAATGTCTCCGACCAAAAGAACCGGCGAATTTAGATGTTTTGCCACAGCCATGTTTACAATATCGGTTTCCATTAGATTTATCTCAGCAGGACTTCCAGCTCCTTCAACAACAAGGAGTTCGTAATTGTCCTGCAGGATTTCAATAGACTCTCTTACATATTTCCAGAGATTTTTCTTTATTCCGTAGTAGTCTTTTGCTTTTAGTCTGGTCATCCACCTCCCATGAACAATTAACTGCGTGAATGACTCTCCTTCAGCTTTAAGTAGGATAGGATTCATGTGCACAGAGGGAACAACCCTTGCTGCTTCTGCCTGAAGTGCCTGGGACCTTCCAATTTCACCACCTTCTACTGTAACAAATGAGTTTAACGCCATATTTTGTGCTTTAAATGGAGATACCTTTAGTCCAAGATTGCTAAAATACCTGCAAAGAGCAGTAACAATCATACTTTTTCCACTTCCAGATGAGGTGCCCTGAATCATTATACTTTTCTTCATAATCTTAAACCTTTAAAAGAGGAATAACACTCAAAAGCATAATAGCCTCTGTTAACTCTATCTGAGCACCAAGCGTATCGCCGGTTTGACCGCCAAATTTCCGATTGCACAGGTAGTTCCAAAATATTACTATCACGAGACTAATGAAGAAGAGTAGAGGAAGCATTATGAGAAAAGTCTTTTTATTCCATTCAAAGAATAGAAAAATAGTGAAAAAGCATAGAAATATGGTTGTTGAAAAAATAATATGTCTTGTTTTTATGTTTCCCATAAAAAGACTACCCAGACCTTCCTTTTTTGCTTCCTTTCCAATTTTCATTGTAACAGTGATAGCCCATCTTGATAGTCCTGTAATAATTGGCAAGGCAAATAGGTTTTCCATCAAAATTTCTTTAAGCACAAAAAACTTAAGCGTGAAAATTGAGATTAAAGCTATTGCACCTATTGCACCTGTATAACTGTCTTTCATAGCGGATAGTCGGCGTAATCTGTCTTCCAGTTCATCACCTTTTGGTTTAATCGAAAGGGCATCAAAAGTGTCTGCTAGACCATCCATGTGAAATCCGCCATTTATTAAAATGAGTGTTAGAAGAGAAAGAAAAGAAGAGATGTCATGGTTAAATAACTCTCTTGAGATAGAGAAAACTCCAATGGCTACAAAACCCTGAAAAATACCTACCACAACAAAATATGGAACACTCTCAATAATGTCTCTTTCAGAAATATCAATTTTCTTCGGTAAAGGTATAATAGTTAAAAATTGAAAAGCTGTTAACAGTCTTTTCATCTTATATTTTTAGAAACCTTAGCATCATCGAAAGTGGCCATTTCTTTAAGGATTTTTGCACCTGCCTCAATCATCAGCATTGCAAGGGCTGCACCTGTTCCCTCACCGAGTCGAAGGTTGAGATCGAGAATTGGATTTAACCCCATCATCTCAAGCATTGCTCGATGTCCTCTTTCGCAAGAATTATGGGATGCAAACATGTAGTCTCTTACAGCGGGGTTCAGCTGATAGGCAATTAAAGCACCGGCAGTAGAGATAAAACCATCAATCACAACAGGCATTTTAAAATAGGCTGCACCAAGCACAACACCTGCAATAGCACCTATCTCAGGTCCTCCGATTTTGGCAAGTACATCTATGGGATCTGATGGGTCGGGTTTATGAAGAGATAGAGCACGTTCAATTACTTCAACTTTTCTTTTGAATGTCCTATCATCAATTCCACTTCCCTTTCCTGTAACTTCTTCTACGGATCTTTTAGTAAGCAAAGCTGCAATAGCACTTGAAGGCGTGGTGTTACCAATGCCCATTTCTCCAGTTCCAAACAATCTGTAGCCAAGTTTTACATGCTTTTCAACCATTTCTATGCCAACTTGAATGGATTGTTCTGCTTCTGCGCGAGTCATGGCAGGTTCTTTAAGGAAGTTTTTTGTCCCGCTCATGATTTTTTTATGCACTAGATTCTCTATCCCTCTAAAGTCATGATCTACTCCTACATCGACCACTACAATGTGGGCTCCAGCGTGTCTTGCAAGGACATTTATTCCTGCACCACCTCTTAAGAAGTTATAAACCATCTGCCATGTAACGTCCTTAGGATAAGCAGAAACACCTTCTTCAGAAACTCCGTGGTCAGATGCAAAGGTAAAGATAACCTTCTTGCTAATATCAAAGTCTAAACTTTCGAATATAGCAACAAGTCTTCTTGCAAACTCTTCTAGCCGTCCGAGACTACCTGGAGGTTTTGTAAGATTATCGAGTCTTTTTTGGGCAACATCAAACCAGGAAGAATCCACTGTTTTAATATCAGCTATTAAAGCTTTCAAATCTTTCATAGGCTCTCTCCTTTTATTTTCATTGGAATACCTGAGATTACAAAGTAAACTTTATCAGAAATTTGAGCAACCTTTTGATTGAGATATCCTGCATAATCTCTAAATTTTCTTCCAAGAGGAGTTTCAGGAACAATACCAAGACCAACTTCATTTGATACAATGACCACATGGCAGTTTTTTCCAGTTTCAATCAATTTCTCTATTAAATCTTCACAGTATCTCCCAAAATTTTTACCTTCAAGCAACAAATTGTTTAACCACAGGGTAAGGCAATCAATGACAATAACATCATATTTTTCCCTTAAAGCGAGAAGAATTGAAGAGACCTCTAAAGGCTCTTCATAGGTAGTCCATGAAGAGTCTCTCTGACTTTTGTGTTTTTCTATTTTTTCTCTCATTTCTTCGTCACAAGGTAGGGCTGTGGCTAAAAAAGCCCTCTTATGTCCCAATTTTTTAGCCAGTTCTATTGCCACGCGGCTTTTTCCGCTTTTTGCACCGCCAAGAATAAGTATTATCAACGCTTTTCTCCTAAAAATAAAAATCCTCATGGCAAAACCATGAGGATTGCACCCAGTTTTCTTCATCCCCAGTATTCTCCATCCGCGTGGAGAATATTTTTTTTAATGTTTTAGGCAGGTCTTCTGGCTTCCGGGCACTTATAGCCTACTTATCCACCTTCCCAGAGTCAGATGACTCCAGTGGTATTTCGGATTTTCGTTCCCGGTCACAGCGGCGGGACCGCTCCTGATTTTCACAGGATTCCCTTTTAAGCCTTTCGGCACCTAAAACATCAATTGATATTATTAAAAAGGTGAAATCTAAATGTCAACTTGGGGGTTGGTTCTATTCTAAAAAATTATTTATTTTGCTGATAGTGAAAAAATAATTCATATCTTATTAAGTTATAGACTGTAGAGAATATTCGCCGAATTTGTTGATAGAAAATCTTAAAACCAATCTTACTTAAATTTAGGGCATTTTTAGTGTCCATAACTGTTTCGAAAGGGATGTCTTCAAGTGATGCCAAAAGGCTTAAAGTCCTTGAGGATGAAAAGAATTATTGCTGCTAACCTAAAAAGAAAGCATCGTATCTACAAATCTCTTAACTTACAGAGACAAAGACCAAGGATAAATAAAAAGAAGATCATCCTCAGCATACCATTGACAGAGTCTCTATTTAAAAATCTTGTTTTAGGCAGTGTTTTTTTCTTTGAATCTCTTACAGATGGTAGCTTTTATAAGAGACCTTTCTGAGCGGCCTTAATGGAGATGTTTCTTAAACTTTACAGTCCTTCTTTTAAGGTGCCCCAATGGCTAACTCTTTGCTCTTGCTACTAAGTTAACCTGAGATATCCCTTAAACTTTTATTCCGGGAATATATCTTTTGGTGCTGTAGGAAACTCTCTCATCAGTTTTTTGTAATATCTTTTTATATCAGCACATTCTGGGTCATCAGCACATTCACCACAACAAGGTTGAACATTCTTTATTATCCATTTACCCTTTTCTTTGTGAAGAAGAGCATTTAATGGCTCAAATTTATTCCTTCCATCAGGTGATTGAGGATTAGTCTCTATCCATGCCCAGCCATCTTTCACCTTTAGATGATTGACAATAAATACTATCTCATTTACTGGACAGTCTTTTCTTAAAGCATCCAGTATAGCTTTCCGTTCTATACTTCCTTTTGGTGGCGTATATGGTTTTTCAGCAAAAACAATGTTTGTTCTAAATGGTTGTAAGATTATAAAAAGTAATATAAGCCTGTACTGCGACCCTTTTTTCAAGACATTTTTAATGCCTAAAAGGTGTAGAGATATTACACATTCAAAAACACCTTC
>CAKZQH010000058.1 GCA_937139565.1 uncultured Nitrospiraceae bacterium
GGATTAAAAGATGAGGTTATATCAGCCATAAATAGGCTTTATGTTATGTATTACAGACCTCATAATTGGACACCAGTTTTTAGGATTGAGGTGGCATCTTCTATCGCCACCAATAATTCTCGGATAGCAGTATTACTTCAAGGTCTTAAATATCAATCAGGTACGCCCGGTATTCTTGAACCATATCCTCTTTATATAGCAGACCGTGTGGTAAAACACCTTGGGAGTGCTATTCCAGCTTTTAGACAAACAGCTACCAGAAGAATGACGGAATTGCATCAAGGAGATTTGGGAGAGATTTTTTTCAGTATGCATGGTTATAGAACTGAAAGTGGGAGGTAATGATGACCAATAAAAAAATCTGTGTGGAAGAAGTGAATACTAATCAATCTTGCCATTTGGATGAGGCAAGAGATGTGCATCCTATTCTAAGGGCTAACCCTTTTCTTATCGAGGAAGGACTGAAATTAGTAAGGGGAGAAAAATATCTTTCAAATGAAGAACTCAAGCACATTGATTTACTTTTTGAGGATAAGAATAAGATTCCAACTTTTGTGGAAGTAAAATGGAGTGATGTGTCTGAAAGCCAAATGAGTGAATATAAAAGACTTGTTGACCAACATCATCCAAAAAGCCGATTGATTTGGGCAGTACCCAAGGACTTAATCTACAAAACTTCAGTAGCTTCTCAATATGGAATTGAAATAAAACCTTTCGATAGAGAAAAAATAATCCAGATAAAAGGCTTACAAAATAAAGCCGATGAGTATCTCAAACAAATTACATCGCTACTTTCAGCACCATTCAAAGTTACTATGCATGGGGAATCTGTATCATTTGAGAATTCAATTGTAGCTTGCTATTTTGAAGGAAGAGCAACAACAGATAGAGGACAGAAAAAATTGGGATTGAAACAGCAAGGCATTGGTAGGCAACTGGATTTGATAAAGAATCTTACAATGGGACACATTACTGAACTTCATAAGGAGAAAGTTATGTTACTGATGTGGGAAATTCTCAGAGCTCCTTACTCATACAAGCCAGGCAAATATTTGCGTATTATAGATGGAGGTTTTATTGAACTTATAAAAGAGCGCCAGGAGCGGGACATAGAAAAACTCGTTATAAAAATATGGGAACTTGTAAATGAATATTACAGTGAGTTCGCTATCACTGTAAAAACCGTATATGGAATGGATATTAAAAGATATGACTTTCTCGCAATGCTACTTTTTCAATTAGCCGAGGAAAAGAACAAGACAGTATTCTCAATAGATGAACTAACAAAGTTTATCATTGACGAATTTGAAATTAAACCTTCCCAACCGACACAAAGAATTAGGCATAGCATTCTGAGTCAATGGATTGAAAATACTATTTGGAAGGAAGGGAAATGGAAGCAATCCGATAATGATATGGCAAAACGATTATTGGAGATTGCGACGTTAAAAATGATGTTAATGCCAAGAATGGGGACAGTGGATATGTGGATTCTCACTCCCTCAAAAAAGAACGATAAGTATGTTGCGGAGAGAAACCCTTGTCAAATATTGTCTTTTAATAAAGATGCTAATCTTTATATCTCCATTGAACAATTCCATAAAAAGGAGGAACAGAAATGAACCATTGTAAGAACTGTAAAGGAGATTTTGGGGTAGAAAATATTGAATTGATGAGGAAGGGGATGAGGACAACTTGCCCTTGGTTGTATGTCCTGCCAAAGAAAGCTGAAATACTGCACAATAGTTTTGTTGAAAGCATGAAGACCAAGCGATGGAATTTTATACTGGTTAGCGGGGACAATGGGGACGGAAAATCTGTTTATATCAAATTTCTCGAATCTATTGCCGACGATATGGGGTATCCAATAGTACACATAGAAATCAAGGATGACCAAATTGCACAGTATGGACCGGCTCCTTACTTCACTCTGCAGGTATTCAATAACCTTCGCTTGCCAGATGGAGAATTGTTGTCTTGGAAAATACTTCAAGACGAGAAAACTAAGAAAAAAGTACACCAAATTTTAGAGAAGGATCTAGCCACATTTGAATTTTGGAGCCCACCACTATCTTCGGCTTTGTTGAATGTAACTGATGATTCTAATGATAAACTAAAGAAAATGTCTCTATCATGGTTAAAAGGAGAGCCAAAATATGTTACTGAACTTAAAGAGATGGGAATATACGATAAAACGATGA
This sequence comes from uncultured Nitrospiraceae bacterium, assembly GCA_937139565.1. Lineage (GTDB taxonomy): Bacteria > Nitrospirota > Thermodesulfovibrionia > Thermodesulfovibrionales > Thermodesulfovibrionaceae > Thermodesulfovibrio. Next base: position 2,202 of record CAKZQH010000058.1, read on the forward strand.
AATCTCTATTGAATGTTCCAACTGACCGAGCACTTTACTTATTAAAGGATTTACTAAACAATTTGGGACACCATGGGTTAATAGTAAGCGTTGACGAAATTGAGAGGGTTGCAGATCTAAATCGTCCAAAGTCAATCCCAACCCTCTCGGTTTTACGGGATATAATAAATATTTTGACCAGTCATGACTCAATGCCCACGAAGCGCGGTATAACACAGGGGCTTTTTGTAGTTTATGCGATTTCTACTTTTTTCCTTGGATATAGTGGAGTAATAGAACGATCTGGAGTGGATTTTGCTGCTCAGGCAGACAGATATGGCAGACCTAAAGTTACCTTAATGGATGTGCCACGACTGGGAACCGTTTTGAAAGATTCGGCTTCCCAGATAGATATAAGTTTTGACACTTTAACAGATTTAGAAAATCTAGCTGAAAAGATAATAACTTGCTACGGACAAGCTATGAAGAAAACAATTGGAATTACTCAGAGAGAGTTGGCAAAGGAGTCGTTTGAAAAAGTTACTACTCCAAACAAGTTTTTAGCCAGAGCGAATGTTATGGCAATGGTTAAATTTTTAGATAAACTATGAAAACAACGGAAACAGGTGCTACCGGAAAACGACGGAATTACATCAATGTGATACAGGAGAGGTTTTTCAGTATGCACGGTTAGAACTGAAAGTGGGAAGTAGATTATGAGTGACGAAAGAACAAATATTGAGCAACTAATCAGCACCTCTGAACGGATTGGTACAATAGGTTCCCCTTCTTCTACTAGTGAACTTTCTTTAGACATTCTTGGAACTGCTGTTAGCAAAAAATTGGTAGGAGAACTTGCTCTTTTTAGATTTTCTCAGGATGGCAAGCCTCATTATGCCTTAGGGCAAATAACAGAGGTTCAACTAAAGAATATCTGGCTTGAAGACCCAACAATGCGCTCTCTTGCACGACAAAGAGGGCAGGTTAACCCTGTTAGTGGACAGCAGGATACTCACCTTGGGGATATGACGGTAAGTGCAGTATTTAGTGACGATGGCAATAGATTTGAACCAAGTATTTTGGGGACTGTGCCAGCTACAGGAACATTTATCCATTTAGCCACTGACCAAATATTAGATAGGTTGTTAGAAAGATACCAAGATGAAATATTTTACCTGGGTTATGTCTATGGTTCAACACCCAAATTGCCTCTCTGGTTTAAGCACTTTGGGACAGGGCCGCATGGAGCCGGTGAGGCATACCACATTGGAATCTTTGGTAAAACGGGTTCAGGTAAATCAGTTCTTGCTAAGATGATTCTCCTTGCCTACGCAAGATATCCTGATATGGCTATATTTGTGATAGACCCCCAAGGTGAGTTTTCAATGGATGCGAGAGGTGAACTGAGGGCAGAGGGTTTTCCTTTGAATTTATCGGCAGTTCTTAAACAGCTAAATAAAGAAGTAGTAATTAGAAGCGTTAGGGAATTAGTTTTAGACAGATGGGATCTTTTCATAGAAATTCTGTGCGAGTCCAAATTCTTTGAGCTTATTTCAATTGCACATCCAAACAATAGACGGATGGCTGCTGAAGAGATTGAACGCGGGCTGAAAGGCAAAATAAAGTTGGTTGATTTATACAAAGAGCAATCTTTTAAGGAAACCTGGAAGATTCTTGGCAACGATAGAGCACAAAAGATTTTTTATCCCTCAGATGCACCAAGAAAGAGATTCCAAAGCATCTATGAGGAGTACAGCAGTGATAGTAGTAAACTTAACGAACTGTATACTGCTACTTGGAAGCCTGTTTGTGAATTGTTTAGGGAAAGAGAAAATGCTATAAAGGTAGATGGTTTAATATATAAGACTTTTGATACTCAAACCTCAAAACGACCCGTAGTAATTATAGATCTTTCACGAGAAATGGCCACAGGACTTTTTTGGAATGATACGATTCAAGCTCTAATCATAAAGCGTTTACTTGATGGATTAACCTACCTAGCAGAGGATGCATATAAGCAGAAGCAGTTTTTAAATACACTTGTTGTTTTAGATGAAGCTCACAGGTTAGCTCCACGAGAAAAGATAGAAAATGAAGCACAAGAGAATGTCAGAACAACTCTTCTGGATGCTGCGAGGACCACGAGAAAATATGGGCTTGGATGGATGTTTATTAGTCAGACTTTATCAAGTTTGCATAGAGAAATTATTGGTCAACTGCGAATTTTCTTTTTTGGATTTGGTCTGGCTTTGGGTACTGAATTTATGTCCCTAAAAGAAATCGTTGGTGGTGACCCCAATGCTCTTAAACTCTATCAATCGTTTCGTGACCCTCATAGTGCTTTTGATATTGCTTCCAGACAATATGCTTTTATGACTATTGGACCCGTTTCACCTCTTTCATTTGCTGGCACTCCTCTTTTCCTCACCGTTTATAATGCCCCTGAAGAATTTTTGAGAGTAAACCAACTCTTAAGAGGCGGTAATTAAAAAAAGTTTTGTGCAATTTATACAAGGGTATCAACTGATAACCAAGCCGAAAAGGATTTTTACTCTTTCGAAGCTTAATTAAAGAATAGGAAACTTCCGTTGATACTGTAACATGAATTATGCAAATTCAAAAAAGGGTATAATTCTCAATGATTAAATCAACTCCCTAAAAGGGAGAAAGGAGAATTATACCCATGACAAAAAGTTTATCAAAGAAGTCTAAAAAAGTCAT
>CAKZQH010000059.1 GCA_937139565.1 uncultured Nitrospiraceae bacterium
GTCGCAATCCCTTTTAGATGAGGTCATGTTTCCGACAGCGAGGCATCTTTTTTTGCCGATTTTTCAATGACTTACAAAGCCACTTTTCCCAACTTTTCACTTTTAGAGTTAAAACGGATGAAATATTTCAGAAATGTTTCTTTATTTAAACCAGCCTTGTCAAAGATCAGATGCGTAAAATATAGCAGAAAGCTCTCTTTCATGTCAAATTGTAATAAAAACTCCATCTGGTATTAATTCAGCACAGCCTAAAGCATAAATTTTTGGCTCTTTTGCAAGTGGATATATTCTTATATCGTCAGCCTTTGGATCAATGATATTGGCTAAGGTTTCAACATAATTTTTAAGCTGTTTTTCAGTAAAGCTACATATGAAAACAGAGTATTGCAAGTGGATACCATACTGCTTGGTGAATTTGTAAACTCTATGCAGTCTCTTATCGTCAGCAATGTCATAACAAACGAGATATTTATCTGCCATACTATGCTCTGAGAAGTTTGTCGATTTTCTCCTTCATATTTCTCATTACTGATGAGGTATGGTAAAGTCTTTCTTCAAATCTTGTTATTACATTGAGAATTGTAACTGTGTCAATTGGCTCTTCTTGCAAATTCCTTTTATCTAAATACTTGATAGAGCATTCCTTAAAAAATAGTACGCTTTGGTAGTCAATCTCGGGGTCAATCAGATAAAGCATATCTCTTACACACCCAAAATTTCTAAATGAGTTAAAAATTCCTTCATGGGGATTGACAGAGAAAAATCGAATACATACATCAATACAATAGAGAAAGAACAGAGACTGAATGAGTGTTCTTACATTTTCCCACCTATGAGAGGAAGAGGGTATCACGAGAGATAGAATTTTTTCATAGTTATCTTCCTGTATATTTTCATTGTGTCTATTTATAAACCTGGATAACTCTCTTGCAATAGATTGTCTTGCCTGTTTTCTCTGCGATTTGAGCCATTTGATAAAATCCTCTTTTTTAACGCTATTTGCTAAAATTCCCTTTAGTGAGCTATTTAAAAATGAGCTTTCAAAAGGAAGACATATAGATGTGGAGATTTTTTCACTATCAGAGCCAATAAAAAGGATAGGGATTTGGAGTTCAGAAAACATTGAAAAAAGCTCTACAGGAATGGCAAAGTTACCAAATATGACAACTCTCGTAATCTGTCTTAACGGAACAGAGACTGAACAGTGATGTTTTCCTTTGCTTTTTGTATAAACAACAGAATAGCCATCTAGTTTTAAAAGATGTGCCTTTTCTAAAGAGTTGATGTAAAATGTTCTACCCTTCACTTAGATTCTTCACAAAGTTTCTAAGTTCATCCTTTATTTTTTCTCTTATCTCTGGAATAAATCCCTCGTAAAGTTCAAAAAACTTCTGACGACTCTCTTTTTTTAGGTAACAGCCTTCCTGCGTTTTGGAGAAGTTTCTCTCTTTAAACTCTCCTTTCCTAAAAAGTTCATACACAAACCTGTCGGCTCGAGTTCTAAAAAGCTCAACAAAATCGCATGCAAGAGATTCTCTGCCATACTCAAATTGATGATAAAAACCTACAAAAGGATCAAGTCCCAAGATTTCGAGTTCTCTTAAAACCTCGTAGTGAAGCATGGTATAGCTGAGAGATAACATCGAGTTTACAGGGTCTGTGGGTGGTCTTCTAATTCTCCTTTTAAAGCTTAGAGATGGAGGGAATAATCTTCTGAAAAAATCAAAATACACACTGGAGGCAGAACCTTCGATTCCATTCAAGGATGATATGTCTGAATATTTTTCTATTGAGTTTTTAAATCTTTCAAGTATTTCAGTTGCGTTTTTTCCGAAAAATTTAAGTTCCTCTCTCTCTTTTATTACTTCCTCTATGAGATCAATTTGTGAGGAAATCTTTCTCTGCACGATGTCCTGCGAAAGTTTTAGGGCAAATTGATCTTTCAATTTTTCGTACTGTTTGACTCTCAAAATGGCATTGTTGTGCATCCGTCCGCTTATCCTACCCCAGAAAGCCATTGTTCTACCTGAGAGAAATATAACTGAGATTCCTTTTAAGGCAAGTCGTTTTATCACATTTGTATCAATCGTCATTTTTCCAACAAATACAACTCTTTCAATCGGTTCTATAGGTATTACTCCCTCTCTCTTTCCATTAAGATAAAATGCCATAGCATTTCCATCAAGCTTGATGTGGTATCCACGTTTGTCAATGTAAAGGCTTCCCATGCTGAGAGCTCCTTAGTTATCCTAAATAAAAATAATCTGGAAATTTGGGTGGATGGGCTAAACCCAGTGTGAGATTCTTTACTCTTGGATCCATTACGAATATATGAACACGATCGAAATGTGGATTAATCATTCTTTTTAGCTTAGACATTACAAATTTTAGCTCTCCGTCGGTGAGAAAACATTCATAAACAGACTTCTGACCTCCAGTTTTATAGCCCTTTAAAAATCTTCCTATCTTTGCAAGTCTCTGTTGATCTGAGATATCGTATGCAATAATGTAAAGGGATCTTTTCATATTTTATTTTTTCACATTTGAACTTCAATGGTCAGCAAAAGAAATATTTCTGAAATGTTTCTTTTGTTGTCCATAGGTTTTTTACAGTGTTAAATTTTTAAGAAATATTGATTTATAATTGGTTTAATGATACAATTATGCTAAAATTTTTTTTGATGTTTAAAGAGAGGGAAATTCTGAAGGATGATGAAGAAAGACAGGTTCAAAAATGTTCTGATATTTGTAGCAGGAGCAACACCGCAAATAATTACAGAGACCATATACGCCCTTGCCATGCAGAATCCGCCGATTTATACGGATGAAATATACATCATCACCACCACTGTTGGAAAAAAACTTATTTTAGAAAATCTTGTTGAAAGAGGCATAATTAAAGAACTTCAGAGGGAATACGCTATGCCAGAGATTCCTTTAGAGGAATCTTCTTTTATTATAATTAAAGACCGAGACGGAAGGGAACTTGATGATTTAAGAAATAGCGAGCATAACGAAATTTTGGGAGATTTAATTATAAATTTCATTCGTAAGAAGGCTCAAGACCCGTCAGCGAGGCTACTTTGTTCACTGGCAGGTGGCAGGAAAACTATGAGTTTTTATCTTGGCGCAGCTCTTCAGTTTTTTGGTCGTCCATGGGATAAACTTTATCACCTTCTCGTAAGTCCTGAGTTTGAGGCAAATCGTGACTTTTACTATAAGCCAAAGAATGACAAATTAATTTCCTGTCGGTTAACAGATGGTTCCGTAAAAGAGCTCTCCACTGCAGAAGCTAAGATTGAACTGATTGAGCTACCATTCATAAGACTTAGAGACAAGCTCTCACTCAATGGAAAGAGTTTTTCTGAACTTGTGAGAGAGGGACAAAAAGAAGTGGATACAGGCCTTTTTCAGAAGGAACTGAGAGTTAATCTTAAAGAGAGGACTGTAAATATTGGTGAACTCTCAGTGGATATGATACCGATGCACTTGCTCATTTATACAACTATCCTCAATTCTAAGCAGAATCACTGTAGGCATCCTGAGAGAAGTTACTGTATTGAATGTACAGACTGCTGGACTACTCTGGAGGAGCTGACAAGCAAAGCCACTGTGGAGGAGATGGCAGTAAGATATGCACAGCTCTATGACAATAAACCTTTCAAAGCTGAGGAATTTTTAAGAAAATGGAAAGATGGCCTTACTTTTGATGTAGTTAGACAAAATATAAGTAAAATCAATAGATTTATTAAGGAAAATCTTAAGGATGATTCATTAGTTCCCCTTTACGCTATCTCATCTATCAGAAAATATGGTAGCTCAAGGTATGGTGTAAGGGTAGAGAGAGAAAAGATAAAAATTGAATAATGAAAGACCAATATATGGAGGGAAGGAATGCATATACATGTTTGCCTTGTATCAGAACAGCCTATACCCAATATATTGAGTATTCTTCATCACAAACCTGATGGAGTTTTTTTAATAAGCACAGAAGAGATGGAAAAAAGGAGAATGGTAGAAAATATAGTAGAAACACTCTCGCTTAAGAATTTTGATACATCAAGAGTATTTGAACCTGTGATTGTAAAGGAAGACTCGATCACTGACTGTAAGATGAAGATTGAAGAACGTTTGAGAGATTTTGAAGACGCCACATTTAGTGTGAATATTACAGGTGGCACAAAGGTAATGGCCATCTCTGCCTTTGAGGTTCTTAAAGACTATGCTGCTACTGTGGGTTACATTCCCCGTGGTAAAAACGATTATATAATAGTTTTCCCGAAGAAAAAGATAAATACTTCAGAAAAAATTGACATTAGGCTTTCAGTGACAGAGTATTTAACTGCCTATGGACTAAAGGTTGAAAATGTTCAGAAGCTTAGCGAAAAAAGGAATACAGCTCTCGCAAGAAAAGAGCTTACAAGCTTTATAATGAAGAATTACTCAGAGCTTATACCATTGCTTGAAAAAATTAGCCAACAATTGAGGGAACATAGGCACAACAAAAAAGGATATAACTATGAGATAACACCTAACAATCCTTTTGAGCGAAGAATGCTTGAACTTGCCCAATTTGAGGAAAAAGGTTCAGCCTTTATCAAGCATCTTTCAAGGGAAGAGATAGAGTATCTAACTGGTGGATGGCTTGAAGAGTATTGCTTTAATGAGCTTATGCCACTTGAGGGATTGCTAATTGATGATATGGTAATCGGAATTACGATAAGCAAAGGAACTATAAGAAATGAATTTGACGTGATGTTTACAAGCGAAAATGCTCTTTTCACTATAGAATGTAAAAGTCTCTCCTCACAGCATGATCCTGAAGTGGACATATTATATAAAATTAGTGCTCTTCAGAAGAATTTTGGCTTGAGAGTCGGAAGCTTCCTTGTTACAACATCTCCTCATGTTTTAGGCAATGATGGACAGATTAAGGCTCACATCAAATCTCGTGCTGACGATTATAAAACTGAAATCATCATCAAAGATGATGTTCCAAGAATAAGAGAAATCATTGAGTCAAAGATTAAAGGAGTTAGCTAAGATGTTACAAAAATTTTGGAGGTAAAATTGAACAGACAGGTTATCATTAATGTAGAGGAGTTCTATCAAGGTACAGCAAAACTCTCTGAGATCGATGAGTATGTGAAAAAAGCCTCTCTTCTTGCTGGTGAGGGTAATGAGGTTGTGCTTACTGGACAAGGACCAATATGGCTTTATTTAAAACTTGCTCATGCTCTACACGGAAAGGCATTAAGGCTAAAGTATCGCTCACCAGTAACTGGAGATATTACCATTTTTGACCATAGCCCATACTAAAGATGCAAATTGTTTATCAAAAATATACCTTTCATCTTACAGCTATTGATGAGCTTTATTTGCCCTATTATAAAGGCTCTACATTTAGGGGTGGCTTTGGAAATGCTTTTAAAAAGATAACCTGTGTACTTAGAACTCGCGAATGTGGAGATTGTCCACTCAGGAGAACATGCACCTATATTTATGTATTTGAAACTATGCCTTCAGATGATTTGGCCATACTTAACATGCACAAATACGAAAAAGTTCCTACACCTTTTGTTATTGAGCCTCCTGAAACAGATAGAAAGACTTTTAACCCAGAGGATAACTTCACATTTAATCTAATCCTTATTGGTAAAGCAATTGATTATTTTCCATATTTTCTCCTTACCTTTGATCATCTGGGTAAAATAGGCATTGGCAAGGGAAGAGGTAAATATAAGATCTTAAAGGTTGAAAGTAACGGAATCACCGTATATGAAGATGAAATTTTCATAAAAACTGAGCCTTCAGTTATAGATTTATCTAAGGGGTATGAAAACTCTATTTCTACAGTAACTCTTAAAATTGTCACCCCCCTTAGAATTAAGTTTGAAAGAAGACTTGTTGATGACCTCGAGTTTCATGTGCTGATTAGGAATCTGCTTAGAAGACTTACTCTGCTTGGATACTTTCATTGTAATGAGAGTCCTGATTTTAATGCAAAACAGTTAATTGAGCTAGCTCAGAACGTGAGAAAGACGGATTCAAGCCTTAAGTGGCTAGATTGGGAGAGATATTCAACAAGACAACAAGAGAGGATGAAACTTGGAGGAGTAGTTGGTAAAGTAAAGTATGAAGGGGACATAGGACCATTTTTACCATATTTGAAAGCCGGAGAGATTTTACATGCTGGTAAAAACACAACCTTTGGACTTGGTAGGTATGAAATTAGCTACATCTCTCCTCAAAATTTAATCTCTTCGAAATAGAAAGTCGCTTAATCATCTTTATACCTGCTTAGCTTCTTCTCATATAAAAAAACTAACAACTCTGAAAGCTCTGTTATATTCTCTGAAAACTCCACATTTTCTTCCTCCCTTTCTGTCATTGCGAGGAGCGGGATTCCTCACTACGTTCGGAACAGGCTCCGCAATCTCGCCTACCTCCTTTCAGTCATTGCGAGCCCCTTTTCCTGTCATTGCGAGCGTAAGCGAAGCAATCTCGTCGTTTAG
>CAKZQH010000060.1 GCA_937139565.1 uncultured Nitrospiraceae bacterium
CTCGCAATGACTCCTCCTCCACCGTCATTCCGAACGAAGTGAGGAATCTCATTTCGTCCAAGTAGGAGGAACGACGAAATTGCTTCGCTTCGCTCGCAATGACGGAAGAGGGAGGCTCGCAATGACAGAAAAGAGGAGCTCGTAATGACAGAAAAGAGGACTCTTGCAATGACAGAAGAGGATGCTCGCAATTACGGGAAGAGGAGGTTCTAATTGCAAAAATTGAGTGGAACGTAGAGAGATGATTAGATTAGCAAATGAGATAACAAGGGAAGAGGAAAATATAGAAATTTAGAGGAAAATCGGAGAGTGGTTTTTAAGTTCCTAGTGATGAAGTTGGGCTTATCAGGCTTAGCTTTTCATGCTTAAAGAGCATCTCCCAGTTTAACCTTATGAAGGCAACAAGATGCTTGGATGAGGCAAATCCTGTAAGTGGCCATATCACACTTAATGCCTCCTCTACATCCCTCCCATAAACACTCCTTCTGCCTCTTTTAGAAAGCTCTCTGAGAGTTGGATAAGCTACAACTACTGCATTGCCTCTTTTAAATACCTTCTTCCCGCTGTTCCTTAACAGCGAGGCAAGATACTGTCTGTTCATATGTAGTGTGGGTGTAAGTTCTTCAAGAAGCTGGGATTTAATCTTCTTTGCTGACTTCTGATATTTTTTTGCGTTTTCATTAATGATGACATATCTGTTACTCATGTTGTATACTCCTTTTGGTATCACGGCAATCATCATGGAGAACTCCTGTAGTGGAAATTAATCTGTGAAAAAGAGGTTTTACAGGATGATTGCCTTTTTTGTCAATTGTGAGGAAACAATCTTTTTTCGAAGAGATTATTTTTGAGGAAAGGCGGTGTGTTGACAAAGCGTGTTTTATTTTAATATACTTATATGAATCCAACAGAAGTTGGATTGACTAAACTAAAGAACCATGAAGGCGACGGGATGAACCCTTAAAACTTCATGGTTTTTTTATTTGGTTCCCATACATGTCCCTCACTCCTTAGTAGCCCCCTGAGGAGTGCCCCTCCCAAAAAAGGAGACCTACAAAAGGGTCTCCTTTTCTTATTTAAATTCTGAAATGTTATTATAAATAATGAAGAGATTAATTCTTGCTATTTCCGGCGCATCTGGAATTGTGTATGCAATCAGACTCTTAGAGTTTCTTATACAAGAGCATGGGGTTGATCTTATTATCTCCCAGAATTCTATGGCTGTAATAAAGAGCGAAAACTTTCATGAGTTAATAGATTTGGAGAATATGAGAGATAAATTCTCAAATTCAAACTTGAACATATACTCAGATGCCGATATTACTGCTCCGACTGCAAGTGGTTCTTATAGGACAGATGGTATGTTTATTGTTCCTTGTTCTATGAAAACTCTTTCTGCAATTGCAAATGGTTATGCTGATAATTTGATTACAAGAACTGCTGATGTTATGATAAAGGAAGGCCGTAAACTTATAATCTCACCTAGAGAAATGCCTTTTAGTTCTATTCACCTTGAAAATATGCTTAAGCTTGCACGGATTGGGGTGGTGATTGCACCACCAATTCCTGCTTTTTATCACAAACCCGAAACCATAGATGACATTATAGATTTTGTGGTTGGAAAGCTTCTTGATTGTATGGGAATTGAAAACAATCTCTATAGGAGATGGAATGGATAAAATTGGTGTTATTTTACTCAATATGGGTGGTCCTGACAGTCTTGAAGCGGTTCGTCCTTTTCTTTATAATCTTTTCAGTGATCCTTATATTGCAAATTTTGGTTTTATGCAGAAACCTTTAGCTCGTCTTATTTCTACTCTAAGAGCTAATAAAGTAAAGGATGCTTATAAAAAAATAGGAGGGAAATCTCCGTTAAAGGAAATTACCCTAAAACAGGCAGAATTACTTGAAAAAGCTCTTGGAGAAAATTTTTCCGTTAAAGTTGGAATGAATTACTGGCATCCTTTTATAGAAGAATCTCTTCAGGAGTTTGAAAGAAAAGGAATAAAAAAAATTATTGCCCTCTCTCTCTATCCTCAATACTGTAGAGCAACAACAGAGTCAATTTTGGAGAGATTTAAAAAAGTGGTAAAAGATAAATTTTCTTATAAAATCATCTCCTCTTGGTGTGATTATCCTCCTTTCATAGAAGCCTGGTGTGAAAATATAAAAGATGCTTTATCTGAAAAATCCACTCCTTTCACCCTTTTTAGTGCTCATGGGATTCCTCTAAGCCTACATGAAAAAGGAGACCCATATATCTCAGAGGTTGAGAAAACCGTTAAAGCCATTGTGAAAGCCTTAAAAATTAATGATTGGAGTATCTGCTATCAGAGCAGAACAGGGCCAGTAAAATGGGTTGAGCCATCTACTGAGAAAGCAATAGAGACACTTGCAAGAAAAGGGATGAAGAAAACTATTATTGTCCCTGTGAGTTTTGTATCTGACCACATTGAGACTCTTTATGAAATAGACATTATTTATAAAAAAATGGCTGAAAATTTAGATATTGAACTAATAAGAGTACCGTCCCTTAATACTTCTCAGAAATTTATAGAATCATTAAAATTGCTTGTGTTAGAGTCATTAAAAGGAGGTTTATAAAATGAAATATGGAGAGAAAGAGATAGCTGAAGCATCTTTAGAGGCATGGGATAATCCCTATCCTGATAGGGACTATAGAATAGAAATTAATTTTCCAGAATTTACATGCCTTTGTCCCCGATCAGGATATCCTGACTTTGCAACGATAAAAATAAACTATATTCCAGGGGAAAAGATAATAGAGCTTAAATCTCTTAAGCTTTATTTAAATTCTTATAGGGACGTCTATATTTCTCATGAAGCGGTAACAAATAAAATTTATGACGATCTTAAAAAAATTCTTAATCCCCGTTTTATTGAAGTTATTGGAGATTTTAATCCACGAGGAAATGTTAAGACTGTGATAAAAATATCTTCGGAGAGTTAAATATTACAAATTTTGGATAAAATAGGATATCCTTGAGCTCTATTTGCTAATAGATTTTAACTATTGTACGAACGATCAGTTTTAACCTTACTGCCAACATCATTACTAGAAATTTAAAAATCTTTGTAAATCAATAAATTATCATCTACAGATTAGTCCACATGTCCTCTTAGCTATTTTTCAAAATACTTAACTTTACCCTAACTTTTATACACCAGACTTCATCGATAGAAACTTAAAAACCTTTTTAAATCAATAGGTTATCATTGACATATTAGTCTACATGCTTTCTAAGCTGAACTTAAACCATCCTATATCCCTCTAATATCCCTCTAACTGGCTTTATTACCCTACTCCTTTATTATCTCTTTTGTTAATCTGATCATTTCTCTATGTTCGCCTCTATTTTTGCAATTAGAAACTCGCCCACTTCCTGTCATTGCGAGAAGCTTTTTAGCTCCGAAGGGATCTCGCCTTTGTGTCATTGCGAGCGTCAGCGAAGCAATCTCGTATTTGCCTCTTTGTCGGATTTACTTAGAGACTGCTTCGGGACATCCAGTCCCTCGCAGTGACCGAAAGAGACTGCTTCGGTCATTTCATGGCCTCGCAGTGACAAAGGGATGTATCACTGCGAAGATTTTCTTTTGTTGTCATTACGAGTAGCATAAGCGACGAAGGGATCTCGCCTTTGTGTCATTGCGAGCGTCAGCGAAGCAATCTCGTCGTTCCTCCTACTTGGACGAAATGAGATTCCTCACTTCGTTCGGAATGACGGTGGAGGAGGAGTCATTGCGAGCGAAGCGAAGCAATCTAGTAGTTGCCTCTTCGTAGGTTTTACTTAGAGACTGCTTCGGGACATCGAGTCCCTCGCAGTGACCGAAAGAGACTGCTTCGCAGCAGAAAGATTATACACAGAATACTATGGGATTAAAGGTAGCAATCAACGGAAAGCATATTCATTTTTTTTGATTCATGTTTTGCCAGTAAAAGATTTTTGGTATTAGTAAACAAAGAAAGAGGAAAAATTGGCTTTAAAAAGTATAAAAGACATTAGACTACATTAGGTGGGAAAGGAAAATATAAGTCTCTGAAATATTTAGTTTTTTTAAATAAAATATGCCCTAAATTGATAAAGTCGGGTGATTTAATCTTCTTTGACACCTTCCGTGATATGTCTTTGCATTTTCATTTTTAATGATAAATTTACCTTTCACGGTGTATCCTCCTTCAGGTATAACGGTAACCATCTTGATAATCATTTAGATGTTAGATCAGTGGTTTTTACAAGATGGTTGTTTTTTTGTCAATTATGAGGAAACAGTATTATTTCGAAGAGAGGATTTTTGTGGAAAGGGGTACGATTGACAGTTTTCGGTGAAATACTATAAATTACAATATTCATAATTCATAGGCGCGTAGCTCAGTGGGAGAGCGCTTCCTTCACACGGAAGAGGTCGTGGGTTCGATCCCCTCCGCGCCTATCCCTTAAAATCAATCATTTATGGTCACTAAAAAACTTTTTTGTATAGTTTTTAACCTCTTGAGATTTCATTTAGTGCTTTTTCAGCCCTTAGCATAGTGGAAAATACTAAAAATCTATATTTTAGGGTGAGCGATAGACTTTTCCTTACCATCAAACATGGTTATTTTGTTTTATACCCAACTTCATCATTAGGAACTTAAAAACCACTGTAAATCAATGAGTTATCATCTACAAATCAGTCTATATGCCTTCTAAGCTATTTTTAAACCATCCGATTTTCCTCTAACTGTCTATATTTTCCTCCTCCCTTGTTATCTCATTTGCGAATCTGATCATCTCTCTTCGTTCCGCTCTATTTTTGCAATTAGAAACTCACCTCTCCCCTTCTGTCATTGCAAGATCCTCTTTTCTGTCATTGCGAGGCTTCTCTTTTTATGTCATTGCGAGAAGCGCAAGCGACGAAGGGATCTCATTCCGTTGGTCTTTGAGACTGCTTCGGCCATTTCATGGCCTCGCAGTGACAAAGGGAAGCGTCATTGCGAGGATTTTCTTTTGTTGTCATTGCGAGGAGCATAAGCGACGAAGGGATCTCGTCGTTCCTCCTACTTGGACGAAATGAGATTCCTCACTTCGTTCGGAATGA
>CAKZQH010000061.1 GCA_937139565.1 uncultured Nitrospiraceae bacterium
CACATTTACATGCGGCTTCTTCCTCTCAAACTTTTCCTTTCCCATCTCTTCCTCCTTAAAATCTCTAAACTTTTATTTTGTATTTCCCTTTATCTTTGCAATAATCTGCTCTGTAAGATTCTTTGGAACTTCATCATAATGGGAAAACTGCATTGTATATGTGCCTCTACCCTGTGTTTTTGATCTTAAATCAGTGGCATAACCAAACATTTCTGCAAGAGGAACCATTGCCCTGATTACCTGAGCCTTACCTCTTTTTTCCATTGACTGAACTCTTCCGCGTCTGGAGTTTAAGTCTCCAATTACTTCTCCCATATAATCCTCTGGAGTTACTACCTCCACATCCATTATTGGTTCTAATAATACTAGATCTGCTTTTTTACAGCACTCCTTAAAGGCCATTGAAGCTGCAATTTTAAATGCAAGCTCTGATGAGTCAACCTCGTGATAGGAGCCATCAAATAGGGTAACCCTAACATCAACCACTGGATAACCCGCAAGAACTCCACCCTCCATTGCTTCAATAATACCCTTTTCTATTGCAGGAATAAACTCTCTCGGTATAGTACCACCAACTATTTTATTTACGAATTCGAAACCTGTACCTCTTTCTAAAGGCTCTGCCTCTATCCATACATGACCATACTGACCTCTACCACCGGTCTGCCTTATAAACTTACCCTCTGCCTTTGCAGGAAGTTTTATAGTCTCTTTGTATGCTACCTGAGGCTTACCAACATTTGCTCCAACTCTAAACTCTCTTGTTAATCTATCAACAATTATTTCTAAGTGAAGCTCTCCCATTCCAGAGATAATTGTCTGACCAGTTTCTTCATTATAGGAAACCCGGAATGATGGATCCTCCTGTGAAATCTTCTGCAATGCAAGAGAAAGCTTCTCCTGATCAGCCTTTGTCTTCGGTTCAATTGCAACAGATATAACCGGCTCTGGAAATTCTATAGATTCAAGCAGAATTGGATTTGTTTCATCGCAAATAGTATCACCGGTAAGAGTGTTCTTCAAGCCAACCACAGCAGCTATATCTCCAGCGCATATCTCCTTTATTTCTTCTCTATGATTTGCATGCATTCTAAAAATTCGTGCTACCCTTTCCTTAACGTTCCTCGTAGAATTATATATATATGAACCCGAGCTTAAAACACCTGAATAAACTCTCACATAAGTCAAGCTTCCCATATAGGGATCAGCCATTATCTTGAATGCTAAAGCAGTAAGTGGCTCATCAACTGCGGGCTTTCTTAGAATCTCACTGCCATCTGTCGAATTTATACCTTGCACTGGAGGTACATCTAGAGGGGAGGGAAGATAATAGACAATAGCATCCAAAAGCATCTGAACCCCTTTATTTTTAAAGGCAGAGCCACATAGAACAGGTGTTATTTTCAACTCAACTGTACCCTTTCTGAGAGCATTTCTAATCTCATCTGCAGATATTTGCTCTCCAGAGAGATACTTTTCCATCAATGTATCGTCCACATCGCAGAGAGCTTCTATCATCTTTTCTCTATATTTCTTTGCCTCTTCCATGTATTCAGCAGGAATTTCATCTTCAACATACTTTGCGCCTAAGGTTTCATCATCAAAATAGTATGCTTTCATTTCTACAAGATCAATAGGACCTCTGAATGTATCTTCCTTTCCAATAGGAATCTGTATTGGAACAGGATTAGCTCCAAGTTTTTCAATCATGCTCTCCACAGCCATTGCAAAATCAGCACCGAGTTTGTCCATCTTGTTCATGAAAGCAATTCTTGGTACCCGATACTTATCAGCCTGCCTCCATACGGTCTCACTCTGTGGCTCAACTCCTGCTGAAGCATCAAAAACAGCAATAGCTCCGTCTAATACTCTAAGAGATCTCTCAACCTCTATTGTAAAATCCACATGCCCTGGAGTATCTATAATATTTATCTTATAACCTTTCCACTCACAGCTTGTTGCTGCTGCTGTAATAGTAATACCGCGTTCTTGCTCCTGAGGCATCCAATCCATTACCGCCGTACCTTCATGAACCTCGCCAATCTTGTATGTAACCCCTGTATAGTAAAGAATGCGCTCTGTGGTTGTAGTTTTTCCAGCATCTATATGAGCCATAATACCAATATTTCTTGTTTTTTCTAAGGGAAATCTACTCATAGCCTCCTCTAAATTAAATTACCATCTATAATGTGCAAATGCTCTATTGGCTTCTGCCATTTTGTGGGTTTCTTCTCTTTTCTTTATTGAGGATCCGACATTATTAAAGGCATCTATTATTTCGCCAGCCAATCTCTCTTTCATTGTTTTTTCCTTACGCTGCCTTGCATAGGTTGTAAGCCACCTTAAAGCAAGACTTAGCCTTCTATTAGCTCTAACCTCCATTGGCACCTGATAGGTTGCTCCACCAACTCTTCTTGGCCTAACCTCAAGTATAGGCTTAATATTCTCTATTGCTTGCTTAAAGACCTTCAAAGGATCCTGCCCTGTTTTCTCCCGAATTATCTCGAAAGCACCATAACATATTTTCTCACTTGTAGATTTCTTACCATCCTGCATAATAACATTTATCAATTTAGACACAAGCTTGCTCTGATATTTAGGATCTGGCAAAACTTCTCTTTTAGGAACATAACCTCTTCTTGGCATCTCCTACTCCTAACTCATTTTGGTCGTTTTGTGCCGTATTTGGAACGGCTTTTTCTTCTATTATTTACACCAGCACAATCAAGGGTTCCCCTGACTATATGATATCTAACACCAGGCAGGTCTTTAACTCTACCACCTCTCACGAGAACAATTGAATGTTCCTGCAAATTATGCCCCTCTCCTGGGATATAGGCAATTACTTCAACTCCATTTGTAAGCCTAACCTTTGCAACTTTTCGAAGCGCTGAATTCGGCTTTTTTGGAGTTGTGGTATAAACCCTGACACAAACTCCCCTTCTCTGCGGACATGATTGCAGAGCAGGCGATTTTGTTTTTTTCTCAACTTTCTCTCTGCCTTTTTTAACTAATTGTGCAATTGTCGGCACTTTTTCACCTCTTATAAATATACTAAATTTTACTTAACAAAACATTAACATTCGCAGACAAGACTTTTTAGTTTATCAAAAATTTAAGCTCCTGTCAAGCAGAAAAAATACTCATTTATGAAACTTTATAAAGTATAATCTAACTAATACTGGATAAAAAAAGCAACTTCACGCCTTTCCTCAAAAATAATCTCTTCGAAATTGCATTGTTTTTTCATAATAACTGATAAAAAAGACAACCATCTTTTAAAACCGGCTGACCTAACTATAAATCTTCTCATAGAAGGCTATAAAGATGGTTGTCATTATTCTTGAGGAGTGTTCACAATGAAAGGAAAACTTATCAAAAATGAAACGAGATATTAGAAGGCAATAAATGACCTGTCTCCATTTTGGAAGGTGTACTTTTAAGTAATCTACTAACCTATCTCGATAAACGCCTTATCTTTCTCTGCCTTAGTAGATTGATAAGACAGAGTGCTTACTGGAATATCAAGCATCTCTGATGCTTTTCTGTTAGCTTCTGATTGAATCATCTCTTTAGTCACGAATCTTATTTCGTGGATTGTCAGAAGTTTTTTAGGCCGACTTCATCACTATAAACTAAAAAACCTTTTTAAATCAATGAGTTATTAGCTACATATTGGTCCAGATGCTCTCTAACCCAACTTCATCACAAAAACTAAAAAATCCCTTATAAATCAATGAGACATACTTTTTAAATTAGTCTACA
>CAKZQH010000062.1 GCA_937139565.1 uncultured Nitrospiraceae bacterium
AAAGTTTCCTTAAAAACTTCAGTTCCTTCTGTATATCAACTTCATCACTAAGAACTTAAAAACCACTGTAAATAAATGATTTATCATCTACAAATTAGTCTACTTGCCTTCTAAGCTATTTTTAAACCATCCGATTTCCCTCTAACTGTCTAAATCTCCCTCTTCCTCATGGGACCTCGCAGTGAATTTCTTTTTTTGTCATTGCGAGCGCAGCGAAGCAATCTCAATACGACCTCCATTAGATTCCTCGCTTCGTTCGGAATTAAGGTAGAAGAGGGTCATTGCGAGGAGCTTTAGCTCCGAAGGGATCTCGTCGTTGCCTCTTCGTAGGTTTTACTTAGAGACTGCTTCGGGACATCGAGTCCCTCGCAGTGACAGAAAGAGACTGCCACGGCCACTTCGTGGCCTCGCAGTGACATGTAGGGGGTCAGAGACTCCTTCGCATCATTGAGAGGCTCGCAGTGACTAAATGCATACGCTATGTTCTCAGAGATCTTCTTCCTGCCTTTATTCTCTCCCTCATAGCTCACTCTATCCTTTACCATTCTCATTAAACCATCTCTTTCTTTAATCGTGATAGCTTCATAGCTGAAAGATTATGTGTAGAACACAATGGATTAAAAGCAGAAATCAACAGAGAGACTATTCATCTTTTGATTCAAGTTTTACCTGTAAAGATTTTTGATATTAGTAAACGAAGTAAGAGAGAAATTGGCTTTAAAAAGTGTAAAAGACATTAGACTACATTAGGGAGGAAAGGAAAATATAAGTCTCTCAAATATTTAGTTTTTTAAATAAAATATGCCCTAAATTGATGAAGTCAGGTTAAATTAAGTCTTAAGCGCACAATAATCTTTCAAAATAGAGAGAAAAAAGTTGCGCTATCTTACTTTATTAATCTCTGGCTGTGAGAATAAACATTAAATCTATTACCTCTTAGGAAACCTATTATTGTTAGCCCACATTTTTCTCCAATTTCAATAGCAAGAGAAGTCGGAGCTGCTCTACTCACAATTATCGGAATTTTCCATTTTGCCACTTTTAATACCATCTCGGAGGAGATCCTGCCACTAACCAACATTATTTTACCTTTAAATGTAATCTTATTAAGTAGACCCCATCCAATTACTTTATCAACTGCATTATGCCTTCCCACATCTTCGGCTATAAATAAAATTTCATCTCTTTCTGCCAGGGCTGCAGCATGCATGCATCCGGTTGTTCGGTATAAATCCGATCTAAGCTGAAAATCTTTAAATAGCTTAAATAATCTTTCAGTATCTATTCTTAATTCATCTTGAATTGTTGATTTCAAATCATTTAAGAAACTCACCGAAGCCATACAACCAGAAGTTATAGTTTTGCCCTCAAGAGAAATAAAACCTTCAAGCGACACTTTAACATTTGTCTCTCTCTCATTTTCCTCTATTGATATTTTTTCTGGACACCAGTCTCCTTTTAATATTCCCTCAGTCATTAAAAAACCTATAATTAGTTCCTTAAGATAAATAGGAGATGCTGAAAGTGATATTATTTCTTCATCATTAACAAAAATTCTTATTTTTCTCTCTACAGCGATTAAATCATCTATTTGCTCTGTTTGATTAGAAACGAATCTGGTGATAATTTTATTAACTAACGGTTCCATATTTGATATTTTAATCCTAATATTTTTTTCTTGCAAATTATAAAAAAAAACTGCTATTCTGAAGTTAGAATAAAAATTCAGGAGGTAAATGTGTTTAGCATCAGTTCAAAGGCAGCCGAGAAGGCAAAATTAATCCTCAAAAATGAGGGAAAAGAAGGCTGGGGATTGAGAATATTTTCAGCTGAAGGATATTGTAGCCCTTCATTTGGACTCGATATTGATGAGAATCCACAGGAAGATGATGAAGTTGTAGAAAAGGATGGTTTAAGGGTTTTTATGGATAAACAAACCTTTGACCTTCTCAATGAGATTGAACTTGACTATTACGAAGATGAAGAACAGGAAGGCTTTATACTTAAAGGACCAATGCCTTCCTGCGGACCTGGTTGCGGAGGCTCCTGCGGCGTCTAAGCGATGTTTCCAATTCATCGCCCAAGAAGATTGAGAAAAAACCATGGCCTGAGGAAAATGGTAAGGGAAACTAGCCTTACCCCTCAGGATTTTATTTATCCATTATTTATTGTTCCTGGAAAAGGAGTTAAAAATCCTATTCCGTCTATGCCTGATTGTTTTCAGGAAAGCATAGATAGGGCCATAGAAACTGCTAAGGAGGTTTTTTCTCTCGGTATACCTGCCATAATTCTTTTTGGCATTCCTTCTTATAAAGACGAAAAAGGCACATCTGCCTATGATGATAATGGTGTAATTCAGCAAGCCCTTAGAGCAATAAAAGATGCGGTTCCTGATTTGATTCTAATTACCGATGTGTGTCTTTGCGAATATACATCTCATGGTCATTGCGGAATTGTTAAAAATGGAAATATAGATAATGATGCAACCCTTGAGATATTAGCCCTTGAGGCTATATCCCATGCAAAAGCAGGTGCAGACATTGTAGCACCATCAGATATGATGGATGGTCGAGTTGGAAAAATTCGAAAAGCCCTTGATGAAGAAGGCTACTGTGATGTGATAATTCTCTCTTATGCGGCTAAATATTCATCTGCCTTTTATGGACCATTTAGAGAAGCTGCGCAATCAGCTCCAGCTTTTGGTGATAGAAGAAGCTATCAGATGGATCCTGCAAATCGTAGAGAGGCACTTCGTGAAGTCTCTCTCGATATAGAAGAGGGAGCAGATATTGTGATGGTTAAGCCTGCATTAGCCTACCTGGACATAATCTCTGATATAAAAATGAACTTCACTGTCCCTGTTGCTGCATACAATGTAAGTGGAGAATATTCGATGATTAAAGCAGCAGCTCAAATGGGATGGCTTAATGAAGAAGCTACCTTTTTAGAAGTCCTTACTTCAATCAAAAGAGCAGGAGCAGATATAATCCTCACATATTACGCAAAAAAAGCAGCTCAGTTACTTCAAAGTTAATAAATGCCAAGATTCAAATTACACACATCCTTTGAACCAAAGGGAGACCAACCAAAGGCTATTTCTCAACTTTTAGAGGGATTGAAAAGAAACTTTAAGCATCAGGTTTTGCTTGGAGTAACAGGTTCAGGTAAGACCTTTACAATTGCTAATGTAATTGAAAGGATTAATAAACCTACTCTTGTTATTGCCCATAATAAAACTCTTGCAGCGCAGCTTTATGCAGAACTCAAGGAGCTCTTTCCAGAAAATGCAGTTGAGTATTATGTCAGTTACTACGACTATTATCAGCCTGAAGCCTATATTCCAGAAACAGACACATACATTGAAAAAGACGCTTCAATTAATGACGATATTGATAGAATGAGACATTCGGCAACACTTTCTGTACTCACAAGACAGGATGTGATTGTAGTGGCCTCGGTTTCATGTATATACGGAATAGGTTCTCCTGATGATTACATGGCAATGCATTTAAATATTGAAGAAGGAATGAAAACCAATAGGGATTTTTTCCTTCGCAAGCTTGTAGAAATGCTATACACAAGAGCTGATGAAGAATTCAGGAGAGGCACTTTTCGAGTAAGAGGTGATGTGGTTGATATATTCGCATCCCATTTTCTTGACAGAGCATATAGAGTAGAATTTTTTGACGATGAAATTGATGCTATTTACGAAATCGATCCTCTTACTGGATTCAAAGTTAAAAGATTAGATCGAATATTTATACCACCTGCAAGTCACTGGGTAACGCCTGAGAATAGATTAAAAAAGGCTCTGTCATCAATCGAAGAGGAGCTTATTGAAAGAATCGAATATTTCAAAAGTAGAGGAGAAACTCTATTTGCCGAGCGAATTGAGAAAAGAACCCGTTTTGATATGGAACTTTTAAGTCAATTTGGACATTGTCACGGTATCGAAAACTATTCAAGGCATTTAAGTGGTAGGCTTCCTGGGGAGCCGCCATTCACTTTAATAGACTACATATATGCTGGACCATCAAATGGCGATTTTCTAATAGTAATTGATGAAAGTCATGTTACTATGCCACAGCTTAGAGGTATGTATGAAGGAGACCGTTCCAGAAAAAAAAACCTAATTGATTATGGTTTCAGATTACCCTCAGCCCTTGATAATAGACCCCTTACTTTTGAGGAATTCGAAAGGAGAATGAACTATGTAATATATGTTTCTGCCACACCCGGAGACTATGAACTTGCAAGATCAAATGGTCGGGTCGTCGAACAAATAATAAGGCCAACAGGGCTTGTGGATCCCAAAATAGAAGTTCGACCTGCGACCTATCAGGTTGAGAATCTTCTCCAGGAAATACAAGAGAGAGTTAAAAAAGGCGAGCGAGTTCTGGTTACTACTCTTACAAAAAAAATGGCTGAAGATTTGACTGATTATTATCTGAACCTTGGGATTAGGGTTAAATATCTTCATTCTGACATTGACACTCTTGAAAGAGTAGAGATACTGAGAGATTTAAGACTTGGAAAATTTGATGTTTTAATTGGAGTTAATCTCTTAAGGGAGGGATTAGATCTTCCTGAGGTCTCTCTTGTTGCCATATTCGATGCTGATAAAGAAGGTTTTCTTCGCTCTGAAAGATCCCTTATTCAAACTGCTGGTAGAGCCTCAAGAAACATAAATGGCACTGTCATATTCTATGCAGACACTATAACTGATTCAATGAAAAAGGCTATTGAAGAAACAGAAAGAAGAAGGAAAATTCAGATGGAATATAATGAAAAAATGGGAATTACACCAGAAACTGTTAAAAGCAAAATTAAGGACATACTATCATCAATCTACGAGAGAGATTATGTCACCCTGGAATTTGTAAAAGAGGAAGAGGAAGAATACGAAATCACAGAGGACAGTATAAAAAAACTCGAAAGTGAAATGAAAAGGGCTGCAGAAAACCTCGAATTTGAAAAAGCAGCTCAATTGAGAGATAGAATATTCAAATTAAAAGAGAAAATACTTAAGTTAGGATTAAAAAAAATAAAATATGGCACCTAATTTAGTTTATCTTCTGATTGGATCTAACCTGGGAGACAGAGAACATAATCTTAAAATTGCACTTGAACACCTGAAAGAGTATAACATAATTATTTCTAAAACATCATCAATCCATAACACATCTCCTTGGGGATTTAAAGATCAGCCAGATTTTCTAAACCAAGCTATTGAAGCTTTTACTACTTTAGAGCCTTATGATTTACTAAAAAAACTCAAAAATATAGAAAAACAAATGGGAAGAATTAAGAGCCTAAAATATGGACCAAGAATTATCGATATAGACATCATTTTCTATAACGACTTAATATTAGAAAGCGAAGAACTTTCTATCCCACATCCATTAATGCACATGAGAGATTTTGTTTTAAAGCCCTTATATGAAATTGCGCCAGATTTCATTCATCCAAAATTAAATTTATCAGTAAGAGATTTGCTTATCAATTTGAAGGACTTTCATAATCACTAATAACTTTATTTTAAATTTTAATGGACTATTTCTTGACATTTTCCCTTTGAAATTGTCAAAATTTTACAATTTTAAAAAAAACTTTTAGGAGGGAAAGATGAGCGATATTTATGTAATCGGCCATAAGGCACCTGACACTGATACTGTTTGTTCAGCAATCGTTTATGCAGGAATTAAAGGTTACAAGGCTGCTACAGCCGGACCTATTAATGAAGAAACAGAGTTTGCACTTAAACAGTTTGGTGTTGCTGCCCCTGAAGTTTTAGAAAACGCTGCAGGAAAAACTCTTGTTCTTGTTGACCATAACGAAGAGAAACAAAGAGTTGACGGAGCAGAGAAAATTCTTGCAATCATTGACCACCACAAAATGAATTTCAACTATCCAGATCCTATTTTTATCCATATTGAGCCAGTAGGCAGCACTGCAACAGTTATTGCAAAAATGTTTCCAAGTGAGGTAAAGGCAAATAAAACCTATGCAGGCTTACTTCTTTCAGCAATCCTTTCTGACACCGTAATCTTCAAGTCTCCTACCACAACAGATGAAGACAAAAAGATAGCGCAGGAATTGGCTCAGGTGTGTGGAATTTCAGATCTTACCAAATTTGGTGTTGATCTTAAAAAAGCAAAGGCAAGTATTAAGGGCAAACCAATTGCTGATGTTGTTCATGTTGATTTCAAAGACTATGACTTCAAGGGTAAAAAAGTTGGTATCGGTCAGACAGAGCTTGTTGACATAGAAGAAGTCTATGAGCAGAAAGATGCATTTGTTAAGTATCTTGAAGATCTCAAAAACAGCAAAGGCTATGACATGGTTATATTTATGGCAACAGATATCGTAAAAGAGGGAACAGAGCTTTTCTATGCCGGTAATGCAGCAGTTGTAGAAAAAGCATTCAATGTCAAAGTATCTGGACCATCTGTATGGCTTCCTGGAGTTCTCTCCCGTAAAAAACAGGTAGCACCACCTGTTGAAAAGGTCTATTTAGAAGGATAAAGAATAAAGGGATGGCAGGAAAAAACTGCCATCCACCCCCTCTTTCCTTATTACAAACTCCAAAAATAACCTCTTGATAGCTTTTAGTCTATTTCTAATTTTTTATCGCGCTCTATTAAAAACATAAAAAAGCCTGTTATTATTAATAAATGACCTTTGTAAGATTTGTTTATGATTGAAGAAATAAAGAACGCAAAAATACTCGATATAATCAGTTATCTTAAAAATTACTTACAAGGTAAGGAAAACGCTATTGTTCTGTCACTTATAGCAATCTTTTCGAAGGGACATTTACTTATAGAGGATTTCCCAGGACTTGGAAAAACCTCTCTTGTAATTGCTCTCTCAAAAATTCTTAACCTCAGCTTTGGAAGAATTCAATGTACAAGCGATCTTCTTCCGACAGATATAACAGGGCTATCCATATACAATAAAAATACTGGAGAGTTTGAATTTAAACCAGGGCCTATAATAAATAATATTGTCCTTGTAGATGAAATAAACAGAGCAACTCCTAAGACCCAGTCAGCATTACTTGAGGCTATGGCAGAAGAACAGGTTACAATTGATGGAAGAACTTACAAACTTCCCCAACCTTTTTTTGTAATAGCAACTCAAAATCCTATTGAGACATTTGGAACATTTCCACTTCCAGAGAGCCAGCTTGACAGGTTTATTATGAAAATAAGCATTGGATATCCTCAAAGAGAAGCAGAGGCAGATATTCTAAAAAAAGGAAGCTCAAGAGAAAAAATACATCAATTAACTCCTTTAATGGACAAAGATGAAATAATAAAAATCCAAAATGAAATAAGGGAAATATATTTATCCGACAAGGTTATAAACTGGATAATAGATTTTTTAAATGCCACTCGTAGTGACAATAGAATTTTACTGGGGCTATCTACGAGAGCTGGACTCGCACTTACTTATACAGCAAAGGCTCTTGCCTATTTTAAAAATCGAGATTATGTTACACCTGAAGATGTAAAAGAACTAATTCCTTTTATAGTAACCCATAGGATTATTTTGAGAGAAGATTTTTCATCAAAGGAAGAGGTGATTTTATCAATATTAGAAAATATTTCCGTTCCTCCGTAAAAATTACAAAACCAGGATGGATTTATACCGGAATAACGCTTTTTATTGGCTTTAGCGCAGTAAATACCGGTAACAACTTACTCTTTTTGATAGTTTCATTTCTTCTAAGTATTATGGCGCTGAGTGGGATCCTCTCATTTATCAACCTCAAAAACTTACATATTTCTATTGAAACACCTCGAGATGTTTTTGCTCAAAGAAATACAAATTTTAAAATTAAAGCAAAAAACAAATATTTCTTCGAGGCTTTTTTAATAAGAACTAAAATTTCAGACAGTGAAACAATTATTCCATACTTAAGAGGAGAAGAAACTTACAATGTAGCCTTAACATTTCCCAAAAGAGGGAAATTCATAATTAGGGAAATTTCCATTTCTTCTTACTTTCCCTTTTATTTTTTTAAAAGAAACATGACATTGCCAATTAATCTTGAAATTATAGTTTATCCAAAACCTATAGAATGTGATTTTATCTCTATTTTTAGTGAAACTAAATTAAAAATAGATTCTAAATCATCAAAAGGCACTGCTTATGAAGGAGAGTTATCAGGAGTAAGAGCATACAGAGAAGGAGATCCATTAAAATATATTCACTGGAAAGCTACTGCTAAAACATCTTCCCTTAAGACAAAGGAGTTTTCTCCCTTTCAGGGAACTCCAATCATCATTAATCTTAATGATTTCTCAGGATCATTAGAAGAAAAAATAAGCAAGGCCACCTACTCAGTGATTACCCTCTCAAAAATAGGTGCTCCCATAGGACTAAAAATAGGAGAAGAAATAATTAAACCAGACATAGGTCAATCTCATTTAAGGAAAATGCTATATGCACTTAGCTTATATAACTCAGAATAAAATAGAAAATTTTCTTTTTTTTATTAGCATCCTCATTGCTATAATTCCATTTTCAGCAATTTATTCGAGTATTTCAACTCTTATCAGTCTACTTTTTATAACAATCAATTTAATTGCCGTTTTATTACATTTAAAAAAATTTTATGTGCCCAATTCGTTTTTAAATGTAGCCTCTATTTTATTTATAATCTATCCCTTCTTAAATTTTTCTCCTGAGGATTTTCTTTTACCATCTATTGAAGCACTAACTCTTATTCTCTCAATAAGGCTTCTTGGGAAAAAAACTCAAAGAGAATATCTACAGATTTATCTTTTATCTTTGCTCTTACTGGGTAGCTCAACACTTTTAAATATGTCTTGGATTTTTCTCCTAAGGTTAATTTTTATGTTAGTTTTTACCATTCTCTCAATTTTACTAATCACATATTTAAGAGAAACTAAATCAGAGTTTATATCAATAAAAAAACTTCTAAATCTCTTAAAGGTTGCCTTTTTTATCTCTGTTGTGTCTCTGCCTTTGAGTGCATTGTTCTTTTTTATCCTTCCACGAACCCCTAAACCACTTATTGATATTGGAATAAACAAAGGAAAAAGCGGTTTTACATCTGTTGTTAATCTTGGAGGTATTGTATCAATTGAAGAAGACTCTTCAATTGTAATGAGAGTAAAAATGAAAAAAATCGATGAAAATCACCTTTACTGGCGGGTGATAACTTTTGATAGATTTGATGGAAGAAAATGGGAAAAAAGCCCGAATGAAGACTATAAACCAGATATCAGCGGAGAAAGGATAAACTATACCGTTTATCTTGAGCCTTCAACTGAGAACTATCTTCCTACACTTGATTTTCCGATTAATATTTATCTTAAAGGAGTCTCTCAGGAAGGAACTGATAATTTTAAAGCCGATTTTCCAATTGAAAAAACTATAAAATATATGGCTACTTCTTTTATAAATCCTGTGATTAAACAATCCAAGCCTTCTTCACACTATTTAAACCTACCAACCAATTTTTCAAATAAAATTAAAGAATTGACAGACAAAATAACTGAAAATTCAAGTAGTAAAGAACAGATTGTTAAGAACATCTTGAGTCACTTAAGCAATTATCAATATTCTTTAAAAAATCTTCCATCGGGTATAAATCCAGTTGAGGATTTTCTATTTAATAAAAAGAGTGGAAATTGCGAATATTTTGCTACTTCGATGGCATTAATGTTAAGAATTAAAGGAATACCCTCAAGAGTGGTAGGAGGCTTTAAGGGAGGCTCTTATAATGACTACGGTGGCTATTATCTAATCAGAGCATCTGATGCCCATCTTTGGGTTGAAGCTTGGATAGATGGAAAATGGCAAAGATTCGATCCATCAGGAAGAATTGGAAGATATTCAGAGTCAGTAGTCTTTAATTTTATAGATTATATTTGGAATTCTATTGTTTTAGATTACGATGTAATGGCTCAGCTAAGATTAGCTAAATCCATATCTCCAACAAAAATTAAATTCAATAAAAATGTTACTTGGATCATATTAGTTGCCATTTTAATTGTCTTTCTAATTTTTAAAGTCATCCGATATTTAAGAAAAATAAAAAATCCTCTCATCCAATTTTTTGCTATAATGAAAAAATACGGATTTGAAAGAAAAAAAAGTGAAGGACTAAGAGAGTTTCTGAACAAAGTAGAACCATTAGAATTAAAAGTTAAAGCAGAGAAATTTATCCAAGCCTATGAAAAAACATATTTTAAAGATAAAGAGTTTACTCGGGAGAAAATAAAAGAACTTCGCAATCTATTGAGGGAAATAAATGAAAATAATAAAAGCTGATCAGATTGATTTACAAGAAGTTATTGATATACTTGCAAAAGGAGGGATAATAATCTATCCTACAGAAACTCTTTATGGAATTGGTGGTAAATATAATAATAAGAAAGTTCTTCAAAAAATTTTTGAGATAAAAAAAAGACCTCAAGAAAAAAGTTTTCCCTTAATTATAGATTTAAAGCATCTTTCTTTAGTTGCTGAATCGGTATCTCCCCAAGCATGGAAGCTCATTGAAAAATATTGGCCAGGTCCTTTAACTTTA
The DNA here is from genome assembly GCA_937139565.1 of uncultured Nitrospiraceae bacterium. Classification (GTDB taxonomy): domain Bacteria; phylum Nitrospirota; class Thermodesulfovibrionia; order Thermodesulfovibrionales; family Thermodesulfovibrionaceae; genus Thermodesulfovibrio. Next base: position 10,568 of record CAKZQH010000062.1, read on the forward strand.
CTTCTGCCTGCAAAGAAACACTTACCCCGGGAAATTAAAAAGGAAAACAAAGTAGCTGTCAGAATGCCTGGAGAGTCCTTTGCGCTAAACCTCATAAAAATAAGCCCTTTTCCTATAACAGCCACTTCTGCCAATATTTCTGGTGAGCCAGGTGCAGATTGTGTGGAAACCGCTATTTCTTATTTTAAAGGGGAAAAAATTGATCTCTTAATTGATGGAGGCAAACTTCCTGGAATTGCTTCAACAATTTTGGATATAACCATAAATCCTCCGAAAATATTAAGAAAAGGCTCAATAGAACTATCTTTTGACTGATATAACTTCGCTAAGTTGGGATATTTTATTAATAATCTCTGAAAGATGAAGTCTGTCTCTAACTTCGATGGTAAACTCAATAAGAGCTCTTTTATCGTGAGTGGAATTAGCTTTTACAGCAGTAATATTTACTTGATTTGCTGAAAGAAGAGCTGTCAAATTAGCAAGAACACCTGGCTTGTCAATACACTCAAGGCTTATTCTCGTTTGAACCCTTGAATTATCATCAGATGTCCAAAAAACTTCAATAAGCCTTTCGCTTTCGAGATGGGCTAAATTTATACAATCTTTACGATGGACAGTAATTCCCTTACCTCTTGTGATAAATCCTACTATCTCATCCCCTGGAACAGGCATACAGCATTTAGCAATGTGGTATAGAACTTCATCGACTCCCTTTAAAGATATGAATTGTTTGTGCTCTCTTTTTTGAGGTAATTTCTTCGGAACAAGTATGCCTTCATCTATCTCTTCGGGAAGTAATTTGTTTATAACCTGATGCACTGAAATTTTTCCATGACCAATAAGAAGATAAAGATCCTCAACGGACTGAACAGAAAAGTGTTCCAGGATTACATCTATCTTATCTGATTTGAGTATAGAACTTTGAAAGCCTTGTTTTCTAATTTCAGCCTCTAGGAGATGTTTACCTATCTCAATTCCCTGTTGTCTTTGTTCATTTCTGAGGTAATGTTTAATTCGACTTCTTGCCCTTTGAGTAACCACAAATTGAAGCCAATCTTTTCTTGGTTTTTGATGGGGATTTGTAATTATTTCTACTACATCACCGCTTTGAAGTTGATAATTGAGGGAAACAATTCTTCCATTAACCTTTGCACCAGCACATTTTGCTCCTACTTCAGAGTGAATTGAGAATGCAAAATCAACGGGAGTTGAACCTACTGGAAGTTCCTTTACGTCACCTTTTGGCGTAAACACGTAAATAGTGTCAGGAACAACTTCTCCCTTGACTGCATCGAGCAATTCCTTAGCATCAGAAATCTCCTTTATAAGATCCCTTAGCCAGGAAACGATTTTTGTCTCCCTTTCGCTTAAATCCTTCCTCTCTTTATATCTCCAGTGGGCTGCTATGCCTTCCTCAGCAATTATGTCCATCTCCTCTGTTCTTATCTGAAATTCTACTCTCTCTCCACCAGGTCCTATAACAGTGGTATGCAAAGATTGATAATAATTAGACTTTGGAAGACTTATAAAATCCTTAAATCTACCAGGTATTAATGTCCAAAGTGAGTGAATTATACCCAGAATGTCATAACAATGAGGCACCGTATCAGTAATTATTCTAATACCTATAACATCATATACTTGCTCAAATGGAATCTTTTGTTTAACTAATTTTTGATAAATACTGTAAAAATGCTTAACTCTACCAAATATCTTAAAGGGAATTTTTGCTTCTTCCATTCTTTCTGAAAGCACTTTGATAATATTATCAATATAAGCCTGCTGGTCTTCCTTTCTTTTAGCAACTTTTTTCTCAAGGTCTTTGTATTCCTCAGGATATAAAACTTTAAAAGCTAAATCCTCAAACTCTATTCTCATCCAGCCTATTCCAAGTCTATTTGCAAGGGGTGCATAAATTTCAAGGGTTTCCTTGGCAATTCTTTTTTGTTTTTCAGAAGGTAAAAATTCAAGGGTCCTCATATTATGAAGTCTGTCAGCAAACTTAATGAGTATTACCCTTATATCCTTAGACATAGCAAGAAACATTTTTCTGAAATTTTCTGCTTGTATATCTTCACCATCTGCAAACTGGAGTTTACTCAATTTTGTAACCGCATCCACTAAAAAAGCCACATCAGGAGAAAACATCTCAGCTATGTCTTCAACGGTCATCTCAGCATCTTCTACAGTGTCGTGAAGAAGACCTGCTGCTATTGTGGTAGAATCAAGCTTCATATTCGCAAGTATGTCAGCAACTGCTAAAGGATGATATATGTAAGGAATTCCCTCTTTTCTTATTTGTGCACAATGAGCTTCCCTTGAAAACACATAAGCCTTTCTTATTAATTCTACATTAGCATTAGGCCTGTATTGTAAAACTTTATTTATTACACTTTCTATTGTAAGCATATTTCTTTATCCTCCTTTTTTAGTTTAATATATTTAACATGGATAAGTTACAAATTTTGGGTGGAAATCAACTTAAAGGTGAAGTAACCATAAGTGGAGCCAAGAATGCTGCCTTGCCAATTATGGCAGCAACACTGCTTGCTCCTTCTATCCATGTGTTAAAAAGAATTCCCAAGCTCAGAGATGTTTTTACTATGGGAGAACTCATTAAAAGAATGGGTGGTAAAGTTGAATTTGAAGCGGGAATTTGTAAAATTGATACGTCAAATGTTGATAAATTTGAAGCCTCCTATGACCTTGTAAAAACTATGCGTGCCTCTGTTTTAGTGCTTGGCCCTCTTGTTGCTAGATTTGGACAGGCAAAGGTTTCTCTACCCGGTGGTTGTGCTATAGGTGCAAGACCTGTGAATCTTCATATTCTTGGACTTGAAAAAATGGGTGCAAAAATATTCCTTGAGGAAGGTTATATAATAGCAAAGACAAGTCAGCTTAAAGGAACAAAGATTTATTTTGATATTCCCACTGTAACAGGTACTGAAAACCTAATGATGGCGGCAACGCTGGCCAAAGGAACTACAATTATAGAGAATGCTGCAAAAGAGCCGGAGGTGGTGGACCTTGCAAACTATCTAATATCAATGGGTGCTAAAATAAAGGGTGCGGGAACAAGCATCATAGAAATAGAAGGGGTAAAAAATCTTAAACCTCCCAGTGAATATGAAATTATTGCAGATAGAATAGAAGCTGGAACATTTATGGCTATTGCTGGTGCTTCTGGTGGAGATATACTTTTAAAGGGTTGTGATACAGCTTTTTTAGATGCAGTTATTTTAAAAATGAAGGATGCTGGAGTTGTTTTCAAAAATTCTAAGGAAGGTTTGAGAGTTATTGGTCCTAAAAAACCCTATGCTATTGATATTAAAACAATGCCTTATCCAGGATTTCCAACAGACATGCAAGCTCAATTTATGTCAATGATGGCAGTAGCAAATGGAACAAGTGTTATTAAAGAGACAATTTTTGAAAACCGGTTTATGCATGTGGCAGAGTTAAGAAGAATGGGAGCTCATATAACTGTTGAGGGAAATACAGCCACAGTGAGAGGTGTTAAAAAATTAAAGGGTGCTCCTGTGATGGCAACGGATTTAAGAGCTTCTGCATCACTTGTTATAGCTGCTCTTATTGCAGAAGGAGAAACTATAATTGACAGAATATACCACCTCGACAGAGGTTATGAAGAATTAGACAAAAAACTCCTCTCCCTTGGAGCAAAAATAAACCGGATTAAAAGCAAACCTCAATAGACGTCTTTTGCAACCTTTACAGTTAAATCTCCGAGCATGTTTGTATAACTTCCGAGTTCGTTATCATACCACCCGTAGATTACAGCTTGAGTCACTGGAACCTGAAGTTTTTCCACTGAAGGAGCACCAATTGTACATACTTTCGATATATCCAGTGTAATCATTGCAGTTCTTGTGTGTGTTTCACTTCCTTCAATAATTGCAGCAGGTCCATAGAATCCTACAATGTCTGTTGAAACTTTTTGATCATCCGTAAAAAGCAAATAACCCCTTTTTTCCCTTTCTTCAGCTTCTTTATAAATTTTATTAATTAGATCTCCTGTAATAAGATTATCCTCTTCATCTCTAAAAGCAACAACAAGAATAATCAGTGAACCTGTAATGATGGGAACTCTAACAGATTGAGCTATAAAGCCTATGTTTCTCATCTCCGGCAAAACCTGAGCAAGTGTCTTTGCAGCTCCTGTGCTTGTAAGAATAATATTGTTCATTGCAGAGCGAATTTTTCTGAGGTCTGTAGCATTCGTTTTTGGCACTCTATCTAAAACCTGTTGAGAAGCGGTTACTGCATGCACAGTAGCCATAGAAACACTGAGAATTCTCTCTGCACCAAAATAATCAAGAAGGGGTTTCATCATGTGAGCAAGGCATGTAGTTGTACAGGAAGCTCCTGATATTATTTGATGTCTCTTACTGTCATACATCTCCTCATTTATTCCCATTATGATTGTAACAGCGTCATCAGGAGTTTCCTTTATCTTGTCTTTAATTTTAAAGGGAGCACTTACAAGGACCTTATAGGCTCCTGACTCCAGATGACCTCTTACAGAACCGTCTTTTGCATCTGAAGGAAGGGTTGGATCAAGAAACTTTCCAGTAGTGTCGACAACCAATTTAGCTCCTTCTTTTTCCCATTTAATATCCTTAGGATTTCTATTTTCGGTAAGAATCTTGACCGGCACGCCGTCAATGACTATTGTAGATTCTACTTCATCAATTTTTTCAATGACACTTTTTGATTTATAACCGTAAAGATAGTTGTGAAGCCTTCCGTAGGTTGAATCATGTTGAATGTAAAAAGCCACATCTTTTAGAGAGTTACCAACTTTTCTTCCAAGGTTCACTACAATCTTAGAAAAATGTTTTCTTCCAATGTGATGCCAGAGTGTAAGCTTTCCAATACGACCAAGTCCATTAATGCCCAAAATAGTATTCGCCATTTTGATTCCTCCTGCCTAAAATAATTAAAAATATTCAGATGCTAAGTAAATCTTTTGGGTTTCGTGCTTACCTAAAAATACCAATCCGCTTCTTCCATCAATGCTGATGAAGTCACCTTTTTTTAGCAGTCTTTTACCTATTTTACACTTTTTTTCATTTTGATACACCGTCATTTTTGAAAATCCAACAACACAGGTTTTACCGAGCTTTGTAGCAATTATGGATGCATGAGAGGTAGAACCACCTCTTGCAGTAAGAATGCCATCTGCCCCTGCTATATGAACAATGTCATCCGGAACTGTATCTGCTCTTACAAGAATCACAGGCACTTCTGGCTCCAAAGCTTTAAATTTTTTAATGTCATCAATATCAAATACCAGTCTGCCTGAGATAGCTCCTCCACTTACCCCTATTCCAGTTCCTATTTTACTCTCGTGTAAGGCAGGCGAAGGTATAAACACGGCAATGATCTCTCCCTTAGAATAACTCATTTCTCTTGTCTGAAGGATGTACAGGTCTTTCTTCCCTCTACCTTCAAAGGTAAATTCAATTTCCTGATGGTCCCAATTTTCTTTATATATTAACTTTTCTGCTATTTCGTAAAGCATACTGTATGTTTCGGGAAATGCTTCTTCGAGAGATTTTTCATTAATTCTGTTTTCGTATTTTTTCTGTTCAATTGAAATTGGGAAAGTATTAACTAGGCCAGATACAATATCTTCTCCCTGAGCACCTGGTGTATAGTCACCCCAAAGAACAAGTTTATCCGTTGGTTCCTTTGGATTTCTTGTAAATAAAACTCCTGAGCCTGAATTTACATCCAAATTTCCAAAAACCATTTTTTGAACAACCACTGCTGTTCCCCAATCCTCTGAAATACCAAGTATTTCTCGATAAGTCTTTGCCTTTACAGAATTCCAGGAGTTGAAAACCTGATTTATGGCAGTTATAAGTTGCTTCCAAGGATTTTCTTCAATTTTTATACCCATAGACCGAACAAATTCCTTATAAGCAAGGGCTACCTCTTTCATTTGAGCTGGAGTAAATTGAATTTTAAATTCAACCCTGTACTTTCTTTTATAGAAGCTCATTATGTTATCAAATTCATCTCTATCAAGCCCAAAGGACATTCCCCAGCATTGTAGAAATCTTCTGTAACTATCCCAGACAAACCAAGGCTTTCCAGTTTGATTACTTAAACCTTCTGCAATCTCTTCATTGATACCCACATTTAAAAAGGAATTCATCATTCCCGGCATTGATATAGCACTACCGCTTCTTACTGAAACTAAAAGAGGGTTAGAAGTATCTGAAAATTTACTGTTTGTTATCTCCTCAAGCCTCTTTATTGCATTTCTTAGTTCCTTTTCTAAATGCTCGTAAGCTGGCTCAAAGTTGTTTATTACTTCTCTGCAACGAAAAACTTCAGTGGTAAGAATAAATCCTGGAGGCACAGATATGCCTTTGCTCGCCAGTTTTATCAAATTATGCCCCTTATTACCCAAATGAATTCGATCATTAATTTCTTTTCTTGGTGTATAAATATGGCAAAGTATTTTTTTAGGATCATAGGTCATCAAAAGATCAAGTTCCTTATATGAAAGCTTCTCTGCTTGATTATATGCTGTTTTTATTATTCTTCCAATAAGTCTATCTAACTGACTTAATCCGGGATATTGAACCACAATATCTCTTAAAAATCTCTCGGAAGAAGCATTTATAAAATCAAACTTTTCAATTTCAGCTTTTTCTGAAAGATTGTAAATTATTGTGATAATTTTCCTAAGCCATTTTTTATAGGGTGCCGTACAGTATGTATTTACAATGTCACTAACTGATTCGGAAAGATGCCTAAAAATGTCCATGTATTGGGAGAAAGTAAATCTCCTTATATCCAGAGCAACTGTCAACATATCAACTGTATTTATTAATTTTTGAGAAGAAAGACCATTTAGTTCCAGAATTCGTAAGAAGAGCTTAAGATATTTTTCAAACCTGAAAAGTGTCGCTCTTGTTATAAAATCAAGATCAATTGAGCTCTCTATTTGATCAAGGAGACTATTCAGAACATTTTCTAAGCGTAAAAATACAGAAAGCGCATTAAATTTTCGTTCACTATATCTACCGAATACGGAAGGTATTTCAGCAGCAATATGTCTTTTGTGAGATATATCTTCAAAGGCTTCGTATTTTTCGGAAGAAAGGATTATTTCTTTTAATTGTTGAAGATAGGTTACAAGAGCATCTACTTTATTGTAAAGAGAGTCATCTTTTAGAATTTCGATTAAAAAAGAACCATCTGGCAAGCCAAGATAGATAGTATTCTTGAGAAAAGCTTCAAACTCGCAGTAATCAATTTTATATTTACTATAAAGAAGTTGGTAAAGTCTTAATATAAGAATTGCCTTTGTTTTGCAAACAGAAGAAAAATTATAGCCACTTAATTTTGTACTTACAGAATCTATAGAAGACATTAGAAGATTGTCCAGAGAACTAAATTCTTCTATGAGATAGCTGAATATTTTACCCATTTCAGAAAAGTGTTCCCTTTCTTGGCTAAGAGAATCAAATACTTCAATGGGAACAAATTTTTTTAGTATATAAGTATCTCCAGTTAACCAGAAATTTATTGTCTCCTTTAGTAAGTCTAAGATTAAAGGACTGCTTTCTACATGAACCTGTTTTCTGATGAAGTGCACTAAAGAGTCTTTCCTCCTGTAAATTTCATCTACCTCAGTAGATACAGTTCTTAACTGACCCTCTGCATTTATTTCGTTAAAATAAACCGGAAGCTTTCTAAATATGGGCTTTATAAAGTAAAAAACAGGCGATAATTTGGAATTTAAAAGCTTTGTTATGTCTCTTTGAAAAAAGTCTGTATCTTTAATATGAACACCACCAAAAAAAAGATAGAGACTTAATGAAGTTATTAAATCCTTCGACTGTAGAGGATTTTTAGAAATTAAATGTATCCACAGTCTGAGATTTCTTAAGTGATTTCTATTATCCCCAATTACGTACTCTTCGGAAATTCCTTTTATATGGGGTGTGTGAAATCCAATTGAAATTATAGAGTCTATGTAAAAATTGATAACTTCTATATTTTTTGAATCATAAACAGCCTCTCCAATTTCTTCGAGAGAGAACAAAACAGCATCTGCATAAGCATAAAAGAAGCTCTTAAATTTAACAAATATTTTCTCAAGTAAATCAATAGTCTTTTTTGTAGAAGAGGAAATAAGAGATGAGAGAGAAATTTTAATGTTTTTTCCTATTTCCCTTAATGAAAAGTCAAATAACTCTGAAAGCACCTCAGTTTCAGTAATCCAAAAAAAGTAATATAACCTATTTTGAATATCAGTCCACACCTCTCCAGTTTTAATAAAATCCTTATGAATTTCACGGAAAATGTTATAAAGCTCCATACCAGCTGGAATAGTTACTAATTCACTCAAATCATCTGTTTTTTTAATCCTGTTAATGTATTTTTCTATATCAGTATAAAAGATACTAAAAGCCTTCTCAATATAGGGAAATCCTTGCATGAATGCCTCTTTAAAGTAAGAAATAGGATCTTTCACTGAAGTAATGGATCTGTAAAGAATAAGAAGATATCTTTTATAAAATTCCTTGAAATTGTTAATTAAATCTTTGTGTGTAATCCGCATCTTAACTATAGTCTTACAAATAATCCGCAAGCTATCTAATTTAGGTAGATAATCATCAATCTCTAAGGATTGAAGATATCTAAAAATATCTGATGCAAGTGAAAGAAATCGATCATGCTCTTTAGAAGTGCACTCTTCAATCAACTTTAACGTCATTCTAAGAAGAGATTTAAGAGAGCTTTCAAGAGCTTCTGGCTTCTTGTTATCTTTAAGAAGATAATTAAATAAAATCTCTGTAGCCTCAAAGCCTTCAGGATGTTTGAAATAATAGTTAAAGTATTTTATGAAATGATTCTCTATGTCATAGGAAATCCGAGAATATTGCGAAGATTTTTCAAGTTTATTTGTTAAATCCTCAACACTTGGTAATATTCCGGGATAGTCGGAAAAAATTTTGATAATTTTATTTCTTTTTTCTGAATCTATCATAGTCAATGATTCTCATTTTTTTGGACAAAATCGGAAATATAGTAATATCATAACCACATAAATAACACTTTAATTATATCAGAAATTTATAGTAAACTAAAGAGTTTGCATGATAATAACTATTTATCAGGACAGATTAATCGAGAATGAATAAAAAAATACTTTTTCCTGATATTCATGAAGAGTGTGGGATTTTTGGTATATTTGGGCATCCAGAGGCTGCCAATTTAACCTATCTTGGCCTTTATGCCCTTCAACACCGAGGACAGGAAGGTGCTGGAATATGTTCTGCCGATGGAACAAAGCTATATATTGAAAAATCCTTAGGTCTTGTTGCTGAAATATTCAATGAAAAAAAGCTAAAAAAACTGCCAGGACATATAGCTATTGGTCATAATAGATATTCCACAACAGGCTCAAGCACCATAGAGAATGTTCAGCCTCTGATGGCAACTTACAGCTTAGGAAGTTTAGCTATAGCTCACAATGGAAATTTAATTGACATTGATATTTTAAAAAGCAAATTAGAGAAAGACGGAGCAATATTTCAAAGCACTTCCGACAGCGAGATAATTCTTCATTTAATAGCAAGGGCAAAAAGTGGTGAACCTATTGAAAGAATTGCTAATGCGGTAAGACAGGTATCTGGAGCATTCTCCCTACTCATAATGACAGAGAAAGAGCTAATTGCCATAAGAGATCCCTATGGTATACGACCATTGGCATTAGGGAAAATAGCTGATGCTTATGTGGTTGCCTCTGAAACCTGTGCTTTTGACCTTATTGGTGCCACCTATATTAGAGACATCAATCCCGGTGAAATGTTGATAATCAATGAGAACGGCTTAAATTCCATTAAAATCTTCAACTCAGTAAAAAGAGCCCATTGCGTATTTGAATTTATATACTTTGCCAGACCAGACAGCTACATTTTTGATCATGTATGCGTTAACACAATTCGAAAAGAGCTTGGAAGGCAACTTGCGCGAGAACATCAAGTGCCAGCTGATATAGTGATACCTGTTCCTGATTCAGGTGTACCAGCTGCCTTGGGATATGCTGAAGAAAGTGGCATACCCTTTGAATTCGGACTCATTAGAAATCATTATGTTGGTAGAACTTTTATTGAACCAAAACAAAGTATAAGACATTTTGGAGTAAAAGTAAAACTTAATCCAGTTAGAGAGGCTCTTCAGGATAAAAGGGTAGTTGTGATTGACGATTCTATTGTACGAGGTACCACTTCAAAAAAAATAGTTAAGATGATTAGAGAGCTTGGAGGAGCTAAAGAGGTACATCTCAGAATAAGCTCACCTCCAACAATTGGTCCTTGTTTTTACGGAATTGATACGCCAACAAGACAGGAACTGATTGCCTCCTCCCACAGAATTGAGGAAATAAGAAAATATACAACCGCTGATAGTCTTGGATACTTAAGTATTGAAGGACTCAAAAGAATAATTCCAAACTCCCATCTTTACTGCATGGCTTGTTTTAACTGTAAATATCCTATTGAATTTCAAAGTAAAAAAATCAATCAACTGGAGCTCTTCGAATGAACACAAAAGTTCTTTTAGATATCTTCAAAATAAACCTTGGAATAAGAAAAACTGAAAGGGTTCTTCTATTCATAGACACCATAAAAAGTTCTGAAGTCATATCCTCAGAAGATAGAATTAGAAGAGAGAATAATCTCTCGATTGCAAAAACTCTATATGAATTGGGAAAGCCACTCTGTAAAGAAATAATATACATGGAATATCCTGCCCTTGGATCTCACGGAATTGAACCTCCACCAGAGCTCTGGAAAGCTGCCTTTGGAGAATCCTTTTTCAGAGAAATTGAAAAAATTTCGCTTTTTGATAAACTTCTTTCAAAAAAAATCTCAAAAGTAGAACTAAAAGAGATTAAAAACATAGCAAAAACATTTAAAAATGAAGCAGTTGATGCAGTGATTGCTCTATCAAACTACTCAACAAGTCATACAAACTTTAGAGACCTTCTTACCAAATGCTGCAAAACCCGTTATGCGAGCATGCCTTTGTTTGATTCTTCAATGCTCGATGGTGCCATGTGTGCAAATTGGAAGGAAATAGCAAAAAAGTCAAAAAAAATCAAAGAAATTCTTGATTTATGCCAAAAAATTTTTATCCAAACTCCAAATGGAACGCAAATTGAGTTTTTAAAGGGGAAAAGGAAAATACATATGGACACTGGAATTTTAACAAAAAAAGGTTCTTTTGGAAATTTGCCTGCAGGAGAAGTATTTCTTGCACCAATTGAAGGAACTGCGAAGGGTTCACTGGTTATTGAATGGGCACCTACAAGAAAACTCTCAACTCCTCTAATTTTAAAAGTAGAGGATGGGAAAGTTGTTGCTGTGGATGGCGATGAGCCCTATAGGGAAGAACTCGAAAGAAAGCTAAATGAAAGGAATGAAAATAGAAACATAGCTGAACTTGGAATTGGCACAAACGAAAAAGCTAAAAAACCAGACAATATTCTGGAATCTGAAAAAATCCTTGGAACAGTTCATATTGCTTTGGGAGATAATTCATCCTTTGGTGGCAAAATAAGAACCAACTTTCATCAAGATTTTATATTTTTCAATCCAACCCTTTATGGTATAGGCGAAAGAGAAAAAATAAAAATTCTCGAAAATGATAAATTTTTGATATAATAGTTTTTATGAAAGTTAATGTGGAAATCGAGTTCAAGGACTTATCTGTCGAAAAAATACAACAAACTCTATTAAATATCATCAGTGCACTTAAATCAATTGATATGATAGAAAACGCCTCCTTTCAGATACACACCCCAGATGGAGTAATAACTGAAAAGTGCATTGTAGAGAAAAATCGACTACTAGGTTGAAGAATACCTACTCTGTCGTAGGCAGAGAAGAAACTATCCATGTCAATTAAAGTAGTTTGCCAAAACAAAAAAGCATTTGCTGACTATCATATTGAAGAAACCTTTGAAGCAGGCATTGTGCTTACAGGCACAGAGGTTAAGTCTTTGAGAGAAGGTAAAGCAAACCTTAAAGACAGCTATGTGATAATTAAGGACGGAGAAGCCTATTTACTTAACTGTCATATTAGTCCCTACAGTCACGGGAATATCTTTAATCATGATCCTCTTAGAACAAGGAAACTTCTTTTACACAGAAAAGAAATAGAAAAACTCAAGGGCAAGGTTCAACATCAGGGTTACACATTAGTACCCCTAAAGCTCTACTTTAAAGGTCCCTATGTAAAAGTCGAAGTTGCTCTTGCAAAAGGTAGAAAAGCATATGAGAAAAGAGATATAATTAAAAAGAAGGAAGCTCAAAGAGAGATTGAGCGTGCCCTAAAGAATAATTGATCTTTTACAAGGGGGCGAAAGGACTCGACGGGGGTTGTGAGGGCTAAGCTGCATGCCGTGGCCTCAGCACCACGTAAAAAGCTGAGAAAAACACAACTGCCAACAACGAATTGGCACTCGCTGCCTAATTAAAGGCAGCCGTCTCCCTAAGCTCTGCTCTGAGGCTTAGAAGAGGCTTGATACATCAGAGCTGCTTCTGAGAATGCAACCCAATTCTCAGAGGGAGAATTTAGGGTTTAGGGTTTTAGAAAGCCTGTGGGAGGGCGAGCTAAAACCCGAATACCTAATACTCCCACTAAGCATGTAGATGTTTAGAAGTAGCACCTTCGGACGCGGGTTCGATTCCCGCCGCCTCCACCAATTCCCTTATCGATGATTATTAATGGCTCCATATGTTTGCAAATTTTTGTTGAATTTTCAATACCTTCCCCGAATCTATTCACCAAAATTTTCCATATTTATCCGTTGACATCCGCACCTAAAAACGGTATTTTAAACGGTAACGGTATCACTAATATATACGATACCGTAATCAGGAGTGAACATGCTTACTGATACTAAGATTAAATCCTTAAAACCTAAAGACAAAGCCTATAAAGTTTATGATGGAAATGGTCTTTACTTATTTGTTACCACTACCGGTGCCAAGTCTTGGAGATTTGATTATAAGCCCAACTTCATCACTAGGAACTTAAAAACCACTGTAAATCAATGAGTTATCATCTACAAATTAGTCTACATACCTTCCTAAGCTATTTTTATACCATCTGATTTTCCTCTAACTATCTATATTTTCCTCCTGCCTTGTTATCTCATTTGCGAATCTGATTCCTGACTTTGTCAGATAAAATTTGTAAGTCATTGATATTTCAATAAAATACCTTCAAAATCTGCTCATTTTTGCACTACAAATCTTCTACTTCTGTCTCTTGTTTGATCTGCTAAAAACTG